>NZ_JAUOES010000009.1:0-207353 GCF_031932065.1 Shewanella scandinavica | reverse complement strand
TGCAAAAATCGTTACAGTGAATCAGACTTACCTAGTCTGCTTCAGATGTGAAACAGTTTTTTGACTGCAATTTTTATCTCATATTGTTTATAGTGTTTTAGACTTAAAGCTGATAAATTTTATTTAATACAGTCTATCAGTTACGTGTTTTTTATTCTGTTCGATAAGTTTTTTAAAGGAGTTTTTATGGATAAAAATAAATTAATTGATTCTCTGGCAATCGTGTTGACTGATATTTTTAGAGTCGAATTTTATAATGAAAATAGTTCAAGTAGATGCCATTTTTACTTTGAAAGTAAAGATTGTGATTTTTATCTGCCAGTAGCTTTAATTTATGAGTCATCAATTGATTTAGCTTTGAAAAAAGTGAGGCGTTGGATTAAAAATCATAAAGAAAATTTAGATGTGGGAAATTGCTATGCGTTTGATATTGATGGAAATGTAACATTGAAAAATTGAGTTAAATGGTTTTGTTAGTTAATTTTTTATTGTGAACTATTCTAAGGCCGAGCGATTCCAGAATCAGACTTTCACTTATTGACTATAGCTATGGTGTAAATAATAAGGAACTTGCATGCCATTTGAGAAAACAACAAAAGGTAATCCATACGGATTAATCAAAGATCAGCATTTCCATATGAAAGCAATAATAAAAAAATTCTGTATTAATGGGAAGTTGAAAGTAATATATAAAAACGGTGATATCCGGCTTTGCAAGTCGGATAACAAATGTTTTATGGGGAATCGTGCATGGTCTCAAGAAATGGAGACAACTATAAGCCATCCTATTGAGAGAAGTTTTTTATCCCAAGTGAGAAAGATAGAAAATGGAGAAAGTATTAGTAATCATGCAGCCATTTCTGATTACCACTTGCTCTGGTGTTTACGGTGGCATTATTCAATTATGGAAGCAGAGGATTATGACTTGTATAAAAACTTCCCCTGTAGAAGCCTCGATAAAGAGTTTGAAGAATTGCTTGAATCTAAGGGAAAAGTTCCGGTTCGCTCGGGAGGTCAGATAGCTGGAAGATTTAAAGCAACATTAGATATTAAAGCGCTCTTAGAATTAGAAGATAATAAAAAAATATATGATGGAATTGAATGGCAAATTGTTGAATCTAAGGGGAAAAGTTTTATATCTGCCGACTGTTATGGTGATTTGATGGCAATGACAGTTTCTCCAAAATATCGCCTTATTGCAGGTAAAGAACTCAATGACAAGCATTGCTTTGTTACGGATGATGAAGTTGATGAGCTAAATCTTGAATCCATGAATGCCTCTCATAACTTCTACTTCTGTCGTGATGATAGTTAAAAATCCAATGCAATTTACTTTGATATTATTAATTCGAGTAAGCTATTAAATCACTCTACACCAGACTGATTCACGCCAACCGCTAAAACCCGCTCTAGCGCCCCATTTGCGGCTATTCTGGGGCGGTTTGTTCCCTTAAGATGAATCAAATCTCTAGAGAACTGATTCATGTCCCTGTTATGCCTATTCCGACTGGTTATATCGTTCATTGATTAGTTTGTAGCCAAACGAAGTATTACTAATAGAATAGCTAATCCGAATCTGGCTCATAAGAGTGAATTATCTAACAGGGTTTTGTCCCAAAGCGTGCTGCGTAAGACCTTTAAATCTACAGGTTACGCTAAAGCCAAAACGGTGAGCCATGGTGATTAGCGAGACGACCGTCCGCCCCATGGCCGCTCTTTGGCGTCCATGCCATCGCGGCATTTGTGAATCCTTTCACATCAGATGGGGCGGTCGAGCATCCAGGGAGGGACTTGCTGCGTGTCGGTGAGTGAACATCATGGCTTGCCCATTAGTAGGGGCCAGCATTTAAGTTACCAAACAAGTTATTTAGTCGTACTAGGCCTCTATTTTTAACGCTATTCTGTCTGTTTTTAAGTCAGTATGTCCGCAACCTTTTGACTTCAAACCGAGAGCATTCACCTGTAAATACGTGATTTTAGCGTGCAACTGCTGTAGCCTCGTGGAAATTTATTGTTTCTTGTTCTGATCTTTTAGGATGCAAGCTTCGAGCTTTGCCATCTAAGGTTGTTGGTTATTTTCCCCGTGACTTTTGCTGAGCCTTTCGTTCGTCAGCAAAGCGTTCACTCATTAGAGAGGGTGTTATGTGAATGCACTTCAAAACCTAATTAGGCCGTTCAATTTGGTCAAACTATCGGTACTGGCATTGTTAAGTTTTTTGGCTGGCTGTTCTTCAATGCAGACGGGTGAAAATGGAAACTGGGTGGGATTCACTGAATCGGGTCAAGCTTCCTTTTATGGGGATAAACATCAAAATAAGCAGACGGCCAGCGGTGAGTTTTACAAACATAAGTTAAAGACAGCAGCGCATAAAAAGTTACCCTTTGGTTCGAGCGTTAAGGTCACCAATGTTGATAATGGCAAAAGTGTGATTGTAAAAATCAATGATAGAGGGCCTTTCGTGCGTGGCCGCATTATTGATCTGTCTAAATCGGCGTTCAGTAGCATAGGTAACACTTCCTCTGGTTTGATTGACGTGAAAATAGAAGTGATTAAGTAGCGGCTATTTCGAAAGCAGCTGTCTAGAAAAGGACTGTTGCGAAAAGGGCTATCTCGAACACGGCCATATCGAAAAGATCGTTTTGAAAGCAGCATCATTAAAAATGAGCAGTTTAAAGCACTCTCTTCAAAACACTGCTTCGCCGCAATTTAATGATGGAGCACATAAAATCGAGTCGACGCTTTTGAATAAAATGCCAAAGCAGACAATTTGTTAAGCCGATATTTGGGCTTTACGGCATTTGGTGAGAGACTAGCGGCAGACTTGGATAACAGTAAAAGGACCCGCTATGGAATACCCACTTGTTAGTACGCAGTGGCTCGAAGCACATCTCACCGATCCCCATTTAGTCTTGCTCGATGCCAGTATGGAAACCGTTATTGGTAAAGAGCCCCTAGTTTACGATGAGCCTATTTGCATTCCGCGCTCACGTCGATTCGACTTGGAAAATGTGTTTTGCGATAAAACTTCAACTCAAATCCATGCCTTGCCGACGTTTGAGCAATTCATCCAAGGGATAGCGCAACTTGGGATTGAGGCCGACAGTGTTATCGTTATCTATGATAACCAAGGCATTTATTCATCTCCACGGGCGTGGTGGACCTTTAAAGTCATGGGTTTTAATCGAGTCTATGTACTCGATGGTGGCTTGCCTCAGTGGATTGAAGAAGACCGCATCACCTCATCGCGTTATCAAGCCGAAGGCGTCGATTACGGCCCGACGGATATCGATACATTAGCTGATGTGCTGCAATACCACCCCGAGCGGGTGATGGATGCCGAGGCCGTGTTATCACGTATCGAAGATGCCGAAACCGCGATTGTCGATGCCCGTGGTGCGCCACGCTTTTTAGGCCAAGTGAGTGAGCCGCGCCCCGGTGTGCGCTCAGGACATATTCCTCGCTCGGTTAACTTACCCTTCGCTCAAGTGCTTGATGGCAATAAAATCAAAAAGACCAGTGAGTTACAGGCTATTTATCAAGGGCTAGCAGCGGACAAGTCCGCACGGATATTCAGCTGTGGCTCTGGGATTACGGCGTGTATTTTGATCTTGGCTTCGGTTGCGGCAGGGCATACGCATCCCATCCTCTATGATGGCTCGTGGGCGGATTGGGGCAGTCGTACCGATCTGCCGATTGAGTGCTAGATTTGCCAATTGAGTGCTAATTGTGCCGTGCATTGATTGAGTCAGTTCAGTTTTGAGCATTATGTCATTGCAGTGTCGTAACAGCTGCGTTGTTTGGCTAGATCACCAAGGAGGATCCCTTGATTGGCAGATTGATTGATAAGTTGGTTTTTGGGTTGATTCTTGTGATTGCCTTGCAGTTGCCGCAACTGGCTGATCATTATCAGCAATTTCTCGCTGGACTCTATGCATCGACCCAATGGCAGGTAGAAGGCTACGAGGCAACGGCTAAGGAATATCATTATGCCGATGCTGAGGCCATGATTGCCCGTCACCAGCAAAATGAAGAGCCTAGCGTGCGTGCCGACGCCGAGCAAAAGGTACAGACAATCGCGCTTTATAAAGAGTTAACACAAGGCTTGGCGATGTTTAACACGGGCAATTTGTTTGAGAAAACTGCCTATATGTTTAACCCCGTTCGCTTTGATTATCTTGAGAAAACCGTCAGTAACTTTAAGCCTGGAATACCTTTAACCACCAGTGGGATTGGTTTTGGCGTTGTGGTGGCGTTAGTCGTGCATTATCTCGGGTCTATCCCTTTTATCCTGTGGGCAAGGCGTAGAAAGCGGCAGAGATTAGCGAGAGCAAATTAGCTTTTAAAAGTCGTTATGGTTCTCAGACCGAGGTTATCTCTTAGGCGAGGCTTAGCGTTGTTGCAGCCTTAATAGTAAAGAATGACTTGCAGTTGAATGACTCGTATCTAAATGACGAGTGGTTAAATGGCTCGTGCTTATAACAATGATGCCCATTGGATTGTTTATCCGATGGGCATCATGCGTTAGAGCTTAAAACCAGCCCTTAAAGCCAGCCCTTAAAATCTGTTCTTTAAAAGTGCTTTAAATAAGCTTTTAAAACAAGTCTTTAAATCTGTGATACAGCATGCCAGCCGCGAGCATAGGTGAGCGGAATGTCGGGCCGCCGGGGAAGGTCATGTGTTTGATTTTAGCGAACACATCGAAATATCCCGCCTGTTGGCAAATAGCCTCGGCCAGTAGCTTTGCCGCCATGTGAGTGGCATTCACGCCATGTCCTGCATAGGCTTGGGCGTAGAAAATATTATTGGCATCGGGCAGGCGACCAATTTGTGGCATACGGTTCGCCCCAATACCTATCATGCCGCCCCATTCATAATCGATACGCACGCCTTTTAACTGCGGGAACACCTTCTCTAGATTCGGTCTCAGTGCTGCTTCAATATCTCTGGGGTCTTTACCTGAGTAAGTACAAAGGCCACCAAACAGCAGTCGACGATCTGCGGATAAGTGAAAGTAATCTAAGGCAATTCGCATATCGGCGAAGGCCATATTCTGCGGGATAATGCTCGCGCATTGGGCCTCAGTTAAGGGCTCTGTCGCCAATAAATAACTGCCAGCGGGCAACACTTTCCCCCCCACAAAACTGTTAAGTTTGTGGCCAATATAGGCATTGCCAGCCAGAACTAAGTATTGGCAAGTGACTTCGCCCTTGGCGGTCATGACCTTAGGTTTAGTGCCTTGAATGATTTTTTCGGCGGCGCTGTATTCAAACAACTGCACGCCCAGATTACGGGCGACGCGTGCCTCACCCAGAGCAAGATTCAGCGGGTGTAAATGGCCGCTGCCCATATCGACCAGCGCACCTTGATAAAAATCTGAGTCTATGACTTGACCTAATTGTGGCTTAGTTAACAGCTTAATTTCTTGCTGATAACCCATGGCTTTGAGTGCGCTAAATTCTTCTTCAAGCTCATCCATGTGGCGAGGTTTAACCGCTAAGTCGCAGTAACCCATTTGCAGATCGCAGTCGATACTGTGTTCTTGTATGCGATTTCGCACAATCTCGACGGCTTCAAAGCCCATCTGTTGAATTGCTTGAACACCTTCAGTGCCTATTTCACTGTGAAATTGCGAGGGGTCATGGCCTATGCCACGAATGAGTTCGCCGCCGTTTCGGCCCGATGCGCCCCAGCCAATTCGTTTGGCTTCTAATAAGACGACACTCATGCCGCGCTGTGCGAGTTCTATGGCGGTATTGATACCGCTAAAGCCGCCGCCTGCTATGCAGACATCGGCACTGATATTGCCTTCGAATTGTGGGTGCGCATAAATTTCTTTAGCAGTATCAACATAATAAGAGTGTGGGTACTGTTCGCTGTGCACTGGAGGTTTGCTTGCCATTATGGCTCCAAAAAATTGTTTTTATTGTAAATTGGACTTGTCTCAGTATACTCATCACACTTTTAACATGACGCAAAAAAGTGTTCGTTTTATTTAACACGCTTTTTATGTAGAATACAATGAAAGCAGTAAAACACGCGCTTTTTGGGCGAAAATGCGTTCTGGATGGTGTTTATCCTGAACAACCTGTTCGTCATCTATCGGGGTTGACCCGAGCCTTCAGGGGGATGTGAAATTTGGATATTGGAGCCAGCCTCAAAACTGTTCGAAAAATGAAAGGCTTATCTCAACGAGAATTGGCCAAACGTGCTGGTGTGACTAACAGTACGATTTCAATGATCGAGAAAAACAGTGTTAGCCCGTCAGTCAGCTCTCTAAAAAAAGTGCTGTCGGGTATCCCGATGTCTTTAGTGGATTTTTTCTCCATTGAAGCCTCTGCGGATAGTGAGCAAAAGGTCGTCTATCGATCCAATGAATTACTGGATATCGGCACTGGACCACTTGAATTTAAACTGATCGGCCGTGATTATCCGAATCGCGCTATGTCAGTGATGAGTGAAATTTATCCGCCCGGTTCAGATACGGGTGAAGAAATGCTGAAGCACGAAGGTGAAGAGGCTGCCATGGTGATCGAAGGTAAATTCGAACTCACTGTGGGTGATGAAGTGTATATTTTGGAAGCGGGTGACAGTTACTACTTTAACAGTGAAGTGCCCCATAGATTCCGCAATCCCTTTGATGAACCTTGCCGTCTGGTGAGTGCGACTACGCCTGCGAACTTCTAGTTAAGTCATCAACTTACCCTATTATTCAACATATTAGGCCACTTATTCGCTAGAAGTGAGTGGCGTAATACTGTTATTCAACACAACTGCGGATTTATACCAATCACATTAAATATCTAATCAGTTCAGAGCCTCACAGGCATTTCAATCCAAGGCGCATTGACGCAGAAATGGTCATTCCCTTTTAAGTCAATGCAACACGGGAGTGGGATGCCTGTGAGGCTCCCGAAGGGCGGCTGATGTTAAAGGCATGGCAACGCACTTTATACTGCGTTTAAGGCTTTCGACAGAGCACCACTATGCCTTCAAGCCTTCGCCTTGTCTAAAGCGCGTTAAACTCCCGCTGAATGAACAGATATTTAATACGATTGGTATTACCTCCTTTCTAATCCTGTCATATTTGTTATATATCCTCTTCTTTGTGTAAATAATATTGGTTCAAATTTAGCGCGAATACGGTTTAATTTACGCTGCTAAAAGTGAGCTTTTTGCCAGCTTAAGCACTATTTTATTCACATGAAATAACATTAAATAACCAAAATATGGGTTTAACTACATGTTATTTATGCTTATTAAACATAAGTGGATGAAATAATCTTTAACAAGTGCTTAACCTCTTGCCTAGTGTGAAATTTCGGTGTACTGTGTGAAAAAATGAACATTTAAAGACAAAGTGTTCGTTATGCTAGTAAAACGAATTCTAAAGGTGAGATATGTCAGCCGATTTGCCCCTCATAGGTGTTATTGCTTGTAATCAACAACTGGGTTCACATCCCTTTAATATTGTTGGTGAAAAATACCTTTTAGGTGTAGTTAATGGCGCGAAAGGCTGGCCGTTAGTGATCCCATCGTTAGGCAGCGATTTACCGATAGACGCGATTTTAGAACGTCTTGACGGTATTTTGTTTACTGGCTCTCCTTCTAATGTAGAACCCCATCTTTATGCAGGCCAACCGAGCGAGCTTGGTACACACCATGATCCTAAACGTGATGCGACGACTTTGCCGCTGATCCACGCTGCTATTGCTGCTGGGGTACCTGTATTAGGTATTTGTCGCGGTTTTCAAGAAATGAATGTGGCTTTTGGTGGCAGTTTGCACCAGAAGCTATATGAGGTGGGTGGCTTTATTGAACATAGAGAAGATAAAACCGCATCCTTAGATGTGCAATATGGGGCTTCTCACAGTATTACTGTTGAGCCCGGGGGGCTTATTTACGAGGCCTGGGGCCGTAACTCTGCAGAGGTCAACTCTGTGCATACTCAAGGCGTGGAGCGTCTGGGTGTTGGGTTGCGGCCAGAAGCTTATGCTCCAGATGGGTTAGTGGAGGCTTTCTCCGTAATAGGTACTAAAGAATTTGCCCTCGGTGTGCAATGGCATCCAGAGTGGAAGGTGAGCGAAAATCCGTTTTACCTCTCCCTTTTCAATGCCTTCGGTGATGCATGCCGACGCAGGGCTACAACTCGAGTGAAATAATAATGAATAAGCTAATCGCTTTTTTAAAAGAACGAAAAATCACAGAAGTCGAATGTGTTATCAGTGACATGACTGGCATCGCCCGCGGCAAGATTGCACCAGTCGATAAGTTTCTCGATGAAAAAGGCATGCGTTTGCCCGAAAGCGTGCTGTTACAAACCGTCACCGGCGATTTTGTGAATGAAGATGTTTACTACAGCTTGCTCGATGCTGCCGACATCGATTTTGTTTGTGTACCCGATGAAAATGCTGTTTTTATGTTGCCTTGGACCATCGAAGCCACGGCGCAGGTGATCCACGATTGCTACGACAGAATGGGTAATCCGATTGAGCTGTCACCACGTAACGTATTGAAAAAAGTCTTGTCTCTCTATGACGAACAGGGCTGGGAACCGGTTATCGCTCCTGAAATGGAGTTCTATTTGACCCGTCGTAGTGACGACCACGATTTACCCTTAAAGCCGCCTATTGGCCGTTCAGGTCGCCCCGAAGCGGGCCGCCAGTCTTTCTCTATCGATGCTGCCAACGAATACGATCCTATGTTTGAAGACATGTACGATTGGTGTGAGCTTCAAGGTTTAGATATCGATACCTTAATCCATGAAGATGGCCCAGCGCAGATGGAGATTAACTTCAGCCACGGCAATCCATTGTCCCTTGCTGATCAAGTGTTTATCTTTAAACGCACCTTGCGTGAAGCGGCACTGAAGCACGATGTTTGCGCTACCTTTATGGCCAAACCTGTGACTGACGAACCTGGCAGTGCAATGCACATTCACCAAAGTGTGATCAACAAAGAGACGGGCAAAAATATTTTCACCAATGAAGATGGCACTAAGAGCCAGTTATTCTTGGGATATATCGCCGGTCTGCAAAAATTCATCCCTGAGTTGCTGCCGCTGATGGCGCCCAATGCAAACTCTTTCCGTCGTTTCCTACCCGGTACTTCGGCGCCAGTGAACTTAGAGTGGGGCGATGAAAACCGCACCTGTGGATTACGTATTCCAGAGTCTTCACCACAAAACCGTCGTATCGAAAACCGGATTCCCGGCGCCGATGCTAACTGTTATTTGGCAATTGCCGCGAGCTTATTGTGTGGTTATATCGGCATGGTTGAGCAGCTAAAACCTTCGACGCCAGTGCAGGGTAAAGCCAACGAAAGCCGCAGTAACAACACCCATTGTTTGCCTTTAACCTTAGAAGAAGCGTTAGCGGCGATGGAAGAAAGTGATGCCTGTAAACAGTATTTAGGTGAAGCCTTTACCACAGGTTTTGTGGCGGTGAAACAGGCCGAACTTGAAAACTTCCGCCGTGTGGTCAGCTCATGGGAACGTGAATTCCTATTGCTTACTGTGTAATGTTTTTGGATTGAGTGTACTGACAGTGTCGCCGCGTTAACCCAAGGAAAACAGAGGTTAACATCGGTAATCACAAGACTGAGCTTTGCACTGTTTTAGTGAGATTGCACCCAACCGGTGCAACTCACTTGTTAAATAATCTGATGGTTTTTAATGGCTTGTTGATTAAAGTGATTATTCAATTCAGATGCGTGTCCGCTAGAGAAGTGAAATATGCCTAACTGTTTTAAGTCGCTCGTTTGATAGAGTCACTAACTAATTGTTAGTCATATTTAAAATGTGTTTTATCTTAGTGGTTTTGCGATTACTTAGGGACTTGAGGCATTTGCCTTAATGTTGCAATATGTACAAGCAGTGTCATATCTAGTCTATTTTTTTGAGTGTTAATGCAATACCGATGCCTCGAAAATTTGGCACGAAACCTGATACTTAACAAATTGCAGCAAGATATAAAGGTGGCATGGAACTCATGCCGTAGAGACTGCCGATGCGGTTTGTAAGGTGTAGCATTGGTCGAAAATAACAACAATATCCGGATAGCCCGGTGACACAATGTCAGAATTTGCTTAAGCAATTCTGCTACCCGAGAAAGGAGAAAGCATGAAGCTATTTAATAAGATGACCACTCTAGCTCTGGTAACTGCGAGCGTATTAGCGAGCGCAGCGGCCCAAGCGGAAGAAGTGGTTCGCGTGTATAACTGGTCAGATTATATCGCGGAAGATACCTTAGAAAACTTCAAGAAAGAAACGGGCATTCGGGTGATTTACGATGTGTTCGATAGTAACGAAGTGCTTGAGGCTAAATTACTGTCTGGTCGTAGTGGCTACGATATCGTTGTTCCTTCTAACCACTTTCTCGCTAAGCAAATCAAAGCGGGTGCTTTCAAACCTTTAGATCGCGCTAAGCTACCTAACTTCAAAAATTTAAATCCAGCCCTGATGAAGCTACTTGAGAAAGCCGATCCGGGGAACCAGTATGCAGTGCCTTATTTATGGGGAACCAATGGTATTGGTTACAACATAGATAAAGTGAAAGCGGCTGTGGGTGAAGATGCGCCATTCAACTCAATGGAACTGATCTTTAATCCTAAATATGCTGAAAAAATCTCTAAGTGTGGCTTTGCTATGCTGGACTCTGCCGACGATATGGTGCCCCAAGCACTGATTTATTTAGGTTTAGATCCTAACAGTTCCAACCCAAGCGATTATGAAAAAGCCGGTGAGTTACTGGAAAAAATCCGTCCTTACGTGACCTATTTCCACTCATCTCGCTATATTTCTGACTTAGCAAACGGTGACATTTGTGTGGCCTTTGGTTTCTCTGGTGACGTATTCCAAGCTAAAGCACGTGCTGAAGAGGCGGGTAATGGCAATAAGATTGGTTACTCGATTCCAAAAGAAGGTGCCAACCTGTGGTTTGATATGTTAGCTATCCCAGCCGATTCGACTAACGCAGATAATGCACTGACGCTGATTAACTATTTCCTCCGTCCAGAAGTCATAGCGCCTATCTCTAACTATGTGGCCTATGCTAACCCGAACGATCCTGCACAACCTCTGGTTGATGAGGCTATCCGCACCGATCCCGCGATTTATCCACCACAAGAAGTGTTAGATAAACTTTATATTGGTGAAATCCGTCCTTTGAAAATCCAACGCGTATTAACCCGTGTTTGGACCAAAGTGAAGTCAGGACAATAGTCGATAAGGGGCAAGCCTAGCTTGCCCCTAGCTTGGCAGACTTGCTATGTCCAATCCTATGCATAGTTCATCCACGTATAGGATTTGACACAGTTTGGTTAACCTCTTTTCATTCATTAATCGTGTTGAACCCAGAGTTTGAGCGTATTGACGCATCATTTTCGGGTGGAGAAGTACTATGGCAATCACCTCGGGCGTCACCAATAAACCGACAACAAAGACGCAAGAAAAAGTACTGCTCAGGATTGAGCGGGTAAGCAAGTTATTTGATGACGTACGGGCTGTCGACGACGTGTCATTAACCATCAATAAAGGCGAAATCTTTGCCTTACTCGGCGGCTCTGGCTCGGGTAAGTCGACGCTATTGCGCATGTTAGCGGGATTTGAAAAGCCCACCTCTGGCCGTATTTTCCTCGATGGCGAAGACATCACAGATTTACCTCCCTATGAACGTCCGATCAATATGATGTTCCAATCCTATGCTTTGTTTCCCCACATGACAGTGGCACAAAATATTGCCTTTGGTTTGAAGCAAGACAAGTTACCTAAGGCCGAGATTGAGCAGCGCGTACAAGACATGCTCAAGTTAGTACACATGGAGCAATACGGTAAACGTAAGCCGCATCAGTTATCCGGTGGTCAACGTCAGCGTGTTGCCTTGGCTCGTTCACTGGCAAAACGGCCGAAATTATTACTGCTCGATGAGCCTATGGGCGCATTGGACAAAAAACTGCGTACCCAGATGCAACTCGAAGTGGTTGAAATTCTTGAGCGTGTCGGTGTGACCTGCGTGATGGTGACCCACGATCAAGAAGAAGCCATGACAATGGCGGGGCGCATTTCAATTATGAGCGACGGTTGGATTGCCCAAACAGGCTCGCCAATGGATATTTACGAAAGCCCGAACAGCCGCATGATTGCCGAGTTTATCGGCACTGTGAACTTGTTTGGTGGCGCGATTGAAGTGGATGAAGTCGACCATTTGATCATTAAACCTAATGAGTTGGCTCAATCTTTTTATGTCGGTTACGGGGTGTCGACCAACGTCGAAGACAAAAACGTGTGGTTAGCTGTGCGTCCTGAAAAGACTATCATTAGCCGCGAACAGCCTGAAGGTCAGTACAACTGGGCGAAAGGAATCGTACACGATATCGCGTATTTAGGCGGTATTTCAGTGTATTACATTCGTTTAGAGAATGGTCAAATCGTCCAGTGCAGTATGACTAACCGTGAACGCCGCGCCGATCATGCCACATGGGATGACGAAGTGTTCATCAGTTGGGAGGACACCAGTGGCGTGGTGTTGAGATCATGAAGATACCGACTAAATTAAAGTGGCTCAAAGGCCGCATTTGGACCATAGGGATACCCTATGCTTGGCTGTTATTGTTCTTCGCCTTGCCATTTGCGATTGTCCTTAAACTGAGTTTTTCGACGGCGGCGATTGCGATCCCGCCCTATGAAGCCACGTTCCAATATGCCGATGATGTATTAAATATCTTCCTGCATTTTGGTAACTATTTGATGTTGCTTGATGATTCGCTGTATTACATGGCGTATCTCAGCTCATTGAAAATGGCGTTAATTTCGACCATCGGCTGTTTGATTATTGGCTATCCAATGGCCTATGCGATTGCCCGTGCGCCAGCGCGTTTGCAAACCGTATTGCTGCTGTTAGTCATGTTGCCTTCTTGGACCTCATTTTTAATTCGGGTTTACGCGTGGATGGGGATATTAAGTAACACAGGGATCATAAACCATTCGCTGATGTGGCTGGGAATCATCTCTGAGCCGTTACAAATCCTCAATACCAATATTGCCGTGTATATCGGCATCATCTATGCGTATTTACCTTTTATGATTTTGCCCTTGTACGCCACCTTAGTGAAACTCGATATGAGTTTGATTGAAGCCGCGTCTGACTTAGGCTCAAGCCGTTTAAATACCTTCTGGAAAATCACTTTCCCGCTATCAAAAAGCGGTGTGATTGCCGGTTCTATGTTGGTGTTTATTCCTGCAGTGGGTGAGTTTGTGATCCCTGAGCTACTCGGTGGTCCAGATTCCTTAATGATAGGTCGAGTCTTATGGCAAGAATTCTTCAATAACCGCGACTGGCCTGTGGCTTCGTCACTGGCGATTGTAATGCTGGGCTTATTGATTATTCCTATTACCTTATTCCATCGCTATCAGGCGCGTAGTTTGGAGAAAGACCTATGAAAAAGTTAAGTTTTTCTTCAGCAATGTTGTGGTTTGGCTTGTTCTTCCTCTATGCACCTATGTTAGTGCTGGTGATTTACTCCTTTAACGACTCTAAATTAGTGACGGTATGGGGCGG
Source organism: Shewanella scandinavica (assembly GCF_031932065.1). Classification (NCBI taxonomy): domain Bacteria; kingdom Pseudomonadati; phylum Pseudomonadota; class Gammaproteobacteria; order Alteromonadales; family Shewanellaceae; genus Shewanella; species Shewanella scandinavica. Next base: position 193,799 of record NZ_JAUOES010000009.1, on the reverse strand, counting down.
ATTTTCACCTAAATGGTACGGGGAGTTATTTCAAGACCAACAGATTTTAGACGCAGTATGGACCAGTTTGCGGATTGCCTTTTATAGCTCAACTATGGCGGTGATTATCGGCACTATGGCGGCCTTTGTGATGACGCGCTTTAAGCGTTCATGGGCGAAGCTGACATTATCGAACATGATCACAGCACCACTGGTTATGCCAGAGGTGATCACGGGTCTGTCTTTGCTACTGCTATTTGTGCACATGGCCGACTTGTTTGGTTGGCCTAAAGAGCGCGGCATGTTAACTGTGTGGATTGCGCATTCGACCTTCTGCGCTGCCTATGTGGCTGTGGTTGTGTCGTCAAGATTGCGCGAGCTGGACATGTCAATCGAAGAAGCGGCAATGGACTTAGGGGCAACCCCGCTTAAGACCTTCTTCCTCATCACTGTGCCTATGATTTCGCCGGCGCTGGTGGCGGGTTGGTTGTTGTCATTCAGTTTGTCCTTGGACGATTTAGTGATCGCAAGCTTTGCCTCGGGCCCAGGTGCAACGACGCTACCTATGGTGGTGTTCTCCTCGGTACGTTTAGGGGTTTCGCCTAAGATCAACGCTTTAGCGACACTGATCATTCTGTGTGTTTCGTTAATCGCCTTCTTGTCTTGGTATATGGCAAGGCGGGCAGAGAAACGCGACCGCACACCGATGAACTAGTTTGCTTAATCTTGGGGTGGCTTTGGTATCGCCAAAGCCACCCTTGTTAATTGTCACCGCTTCCATCATCCGCTTCGCTTTGCAGGCCAGTTCTGCTACTCGACACCATTAGCATGACATCACAGCGCTTAAGATTATTGCGTGTTTGAAATATCAAACAAAATGTAAATTATTGCACTTTTCTGGCTAGTGTTTCGTTTTCTGAAGGTGTAGGATGTGATGGCTGTTTAAAATAATGAACATTAGAATTCAAGGGAACAACATGTCTGCCATAGCTCACGCTGGATCATATTATGCGGCATCGGCCAACGATAAGGTTGAACGTCCGCGCCTAGAGGAATCGATTGAAGCCGATGTTTGTGTGATTGGCGCGGGTTATACGGGCCTTTCTGCCGCGCTGCATTTATTAGAATCTGGCTTTAGTGTGGTGGTGTTAGAAGCCGCTCGCATTGGCTGGGGCGCCTCGGGCCGTAATGGCGGACAAATCGTCAATAGTTTTAGCCGTGACATTGATACTATTGAAAAAACAGTCGGCAAAGAACAAGGTAAACTCTTTGGCCAAATGGCTTTTGAGGGCGGAAAAATCATCCGCGATCGGATTGCTAAGTACAACATTCAATGCGATCTAAAAGATGGCGGCGTGTTTGCCGCGATGAACGAAAAACAAATGGGTCATCTGCGCCATCAAAAGCAACTGTGGGAAAGCCACGGTCATGTTAATCAGCTCGAACTTCTCGATGCCAAAGGCATTCGCGGTGTGGTAAATACTGAGCGCTATGTCGGTGGTCTGCTCGATAAAAGCGGCGGCCATATTCATCCGCTTAACTTAGCTCTTGGCGAAGCGCGTGCGGTCGAATCCCTCGGCGGCAAGATTTTTGAAGACTCAGCAGTGCTGAGTGTCGATGAAGGCGATAGCCCAGTTGTGCATACGGCGCAGGGCAGTGTCAAAGCCAAGTTTGTGGTCGTGGCGGGTAATGCTTATTTAGGTAAGTTAATGCCAGAGCTGCAGGCGAAATCTATGCCCTGCGGCACGCAAGTGATTACCACTGAGCCTTTGAGTGACGATTTGGCGGCGAGCTTATTACCGCAGGATTACTGCGTCGAAGACTGTAACTATCTACTCGATTATTTCCGCCTGTCTGGCGACAAGCGGATGATTTACGGCGGCGGCGTAGTGTATGGCGCCCGCGATCCGGCGGATATCAAGTCGATCATCATTCCGAATATGCTCAAAACCTTTCCGCAATTAAAAGATGTGAAGATCGATTATGCGTGGACAGGTAACTTCCTACTGACGCTATCGCGCCTGCCACAGGTCGGTCGTATCGGTAAGAATATCTATTATTCACAGGGTTGCAGTGGCCACGGTGTCACTTATACCCATCTGGCAGGCAAGTTACTGGCCGAAATGCTCAACGGCCAAGCCACGCGTTTCGACGCCTTTGCTGCATTGCCACATTATCCTTTCCCCGGCGGTCACGCACTTCGCGTCCCTTTTAGTGCTATCGGAGCTTGGTATTACACGTTAAGAGACAAACTAGGTCTTTAACATCATCACTTTTAAGAAGCTAGGTAGCTTCATAATACGAGGAAATCCTTGTGCAATTAAATGATCCGAGTTTGCTACGTCAACAGTCTTTTATTAATGGTCAATGGTGTGATGCCGTTTCTGGTGACACGCTAAAGGTGGTTAATCCCGCAACCAATGCCGTAATTGGCTACGTTCCTAATATGGGACAAGTTGAAACTGAAATGGCGATTAAGGCGGCAGAAGCGGCTTTACCTGCATGGCGAGCGTTCACAGCCAAAGAGCGCGGCGCTAAGTTAAGGCGTTGGTTTGAATTACTCAATGAAAACAGTGATGACTTAGCATTGCTCATGACGACTGAGCAGGGTAAACCGCTGGCAGAAGCGAAAGGTGAAGTAACCTATGCTGCTTCGTTTATCGAGTGGTTTGCCGAAGAAGCGAAACGTATTTATGGCGATACAATTCCTGGGCATCAAGTAGATAAGCGCTTGATGGTAATTAAGCAGCCTGTCGGCGTAACCGCTGCGATTACGCCGTGGAACTTTCCTGCTGCTATGATCACCCGTAAAGCCGCTCCAGCGTTAGCTGCGGGTTGCACTATGGTGGTAAAACCTGCGCACCAAACACCCTTTACCGCATTAGCGATGGCTGAACTTGCTAAGCGTGCCGGTATTCCTGCGGGCGTATTTAGTGTGTTAACGGGTGATGCGGTGCAGATTGGTAATGAAATGTGCAGCAACCCGATAGTGCGTAAGCTGTCTTTCACTGGCTCAACCAATATCGGTATTAAATTAATGGCGCAATGTGCGCCTACCTTAAAAAAACTGTCGCTAGAGCTTGGCGGCAATGCACCATTTATCGTATTTAACGATGCCAATATCGATGCCGCTGTCGAAGGCGCCATGATAGCTAAATATCGTAATGCCGGCCAAACCTGCGTCTGCGCTAACCGCATTTATGTGCAAGACGGTGTATACGACGAGTTTGCCTTAAAACTTAGCACTGCTGTTGGCAAGCTTAAGGTCGGAGAGGGCATCAAGGAGGGCATCACTACGGGTCCGTTGATCAATGCTGCCGCGGTCGAGAAAGTACAAAGTCACCTTATCGATGCCATTGCCAAAGGCGCATCTGTAGTCGCGGGCGGCAAAGTCCATGACCTTGGCGGTAATTTCTTCGAGCCAACCGTGCTCACTAATGTCGATAAAAGCATGCGTGTCGCCCGTGAAGAGACCTTTGGTCCACTCGCGCCGCTGTTTAAATTCAGTGATGTCGACGATGTGATTAAACAGGCTAACGATACGGAATTTGGCCTCGCCGCCTATTTCTATGGCCGTGATATTTCACTGGTGTGGAAAGTCGCCGAAGCCTTGGAATACGGCATGGTTGGGGTCAACACTGGCTTGATTTCGACGGAAGTAGCCCCCTTTGGTGGGATGAAATCTTCAGGGCTTGGCCGTGAAGGTTCTAAGTTCGGCATCGAAGAATATTTAGAAATGAAGTACATCTGCATGTCCGTTTAATACGGTCCGATTTGGCGTGTGAGGAACACTAAATGACAACAACCAATGATTCATTGATGGCACGTCGCCAAGCCGCAGTTGCGGGTGGTGTCGGGCAAATTCACCCTATCTTTACCGCGCGCGCCGAAAACGCGACTGTGTGGGACGTTGAAGGTCGCGAGTTTATCGACTTTGCGGGCGGCATTGCCGTGCTTAATACCGGTCATCTTCACCCTAAAGTGAAGGCGGCGGTTGCAGCTCAGCTGGATAATTTCTCCCACACTTGTTTTATGGTGCTCGGTTACGAGAGCTACATCCAAGTGTGTGAAAAGCTTAATCAATTGGTGCCAGGGGATTTTGCTAAGAAGACGGCATTATTTACCAGTGGCTCAGAAGCGGTTGAAAACGCAGTTAAAGTAGCGCGTGCCTTTACTAAACGCGCTGGCGTGATTGCGTTTACCTCGGGCTACCATGGTCGTACTATCGCCGCCTTAGCACTGACCGGAAAAGTTGCGCCTTACAGCAAAGGTATGGGGCTTATGTCGGCGAATGTGTTCCGCGCCGAGTTTCCGTGCGAAATGCACGGCGTGTCCGATGACGATGCTATGGCCTCGATTGAACGTATCTTTAAAAATGATGCCGAGCCAAGCGATATCGCCGCCATTATTTTAGAGCCAGTGCAGGGCGAGGGCGGTTTCTATGCCGCATCACCCGCCTTTATGCAGCGCCTGCGCGCACTGTGCGACCGTGAAGGCATTATGCTCATCGCCGATGAAGTGCAAACGGGCGCAGGCCGTACTGGCACTTTCTTCGCTATGGAACAAATGGGTGTGGCTGCGGATATCACGACTTTTGCTAAATCTATCGCGGGTGGTTTCCCTCTTTCGGGGATTACCGGCCGCGCGCAAGTGATGGATGCGATTGGTCCGGGCGGCCTTGGTGGTACCTATGGTGGCAGCCCGTTAGCCTGCGCCGCAGCGCTTGCTGTCATTGAAGTGTTTGAAGAAGAAAAGTTGCTAGAAAGAGCCAATGCCATTGGTGATCGCATTAAGTCTGCCCTGAATGTGATGCAGGTCGAACATCCACAAATCGCCGATGTGCGTGGTTTAGGCGCGATGATCGCCATCGAACTGATGGAAGAGGGCAAACCTGCGCCGCACTATTGCGCGCAAGTGTTGAGCGATGCCCGTGACCGTGGATTGATTTTATTATCCTGCGGCACTTACGGTAATGTGCTGCGTATTTTGGTGCCATTAACCGCGCCGGATGCACAAATCGATGCAGGCCTAGGTATCCTCAAAGCCAGTTTCGATGCCGTTCTGAAAAGCTAATATTGCTTTGATATAAAAACCGTTTTAGATGACAGTTTTACATAATAAAAATCCCGCTGCGGCGGGATTTTTTATGGGGCAATTGTTTTGAGGATGGTTCCATTGGCAGCCATTTTTACTGCCAATGACTTTTAGAACGAGTCAGTTTACTGAATCGCTACTGTTTAATCTCCATTAGGATCTGCAATGCCTTCTTGCGTTTATCAAGATCGTATAAGTCATTGGTGAAGATAAACTCATCCACGCCGAGTTCTTTGACGATCATTTCCAAACGATGCTTAATCGTCGCTGGGCCGCCAGTGACAGATAAACCTAAGAAATTATCGACATAGGTTTCTTCCTGCGCACTCCACAAGTCATCCATAGTGTCAACCGGAGGTTTTAACCATAACTCGTGACCACGGATAAGCGCCAGCACGCGCTGTTTCGAGGTCGTGCCCAAATATTGGGCTTCTTCATCAGTGTCGGCGGCAACGAGCGGCAAGCCGAGCATCACATAGGGCTTATCCAGCACTTGGGATGGTTTAAAGTCGCGGCGATAGATTTCAATCGCATCGTAGAGAAAACGTGGGGCAAAGTGGCCCGCAAACACATAGGGCAAACCGCGCTGCGCCGCTAACTGTGCGCTAAAGAGACTCGAGCCCAATAACCAAATTGGCACATTAGTGCCTTCCCCTGGAATCGCTCGCACCGCATGGCGACCATTATAAGGGCCGAGTAAGGTTTGTAATTCACTGACTTCTTCAGGGAATTGTTCGGCGCGGCTGGTATCGCGGTTCAGTGCTCGGCTGGTAACTTGATCGCTGCCGGGTGCGCGTCCCAGTCCTAAATCGATGCGACCAGGATAGAGACTTTCAAGGGTACCGAACTGCTCGGCGACCACTAATGGCGCATGGTTTGGCAGCATAATGCCACCCGCGCCGACGCGAATACGCTGCGTATTGCCAGCAATATAACCAATTAATACTGAGGTCGCCGCGCTGGCGATACCGGGCATATTGTGGTGTTCGGCAAACCAAAAACGATTAAAACCGAGGCGATCGGCTTCCTTGGCATACTGCAAACTGTTGTGCAGCGTTTCTCCCACAGTCGAACCTTGGCGCATGGGCGCGAGTTCCAATAGCGAGAAGGGAATATCGGCCAATATTGATGTCTGTTGTGACATAGTGTCTCCAAGTGACTGCCGTCTTTTGCTAGCGAAAACATTCGGCGCTAACAGTGTTAGTCGCATTGCTAGTGGCATTGTTAGGCACATAGCGAAGAACAAGCGTTAACGGCTCAGTCTTGATGAATAAAAGGTATTCAGTGATATTGATATGGGGCTAAGTACTGTGCTTCTCAAGCTTGAACGGCTAACTCTTTTCCCCTTCGTTATTTCATTAATCATGTCAATTTGAATTTGCACTTGAGCAGCGCTATTAAACCGAGTGCGTCCGAGTCCATACTTGCTTTGTAACAAATCGAGGCGGTGAAGTCATCCCAGCGTGAGGGGCGATAATGTGGAACTGAAGATCTTATTCTCAGCAACTCAGCGCTAGGCCTGTCACTGCGGGATTGGGTGACGTTTGCTACAGTTCATTTGGTTATGAGTTGCAACACAAGGGTATAACTAAGTGAAGTGATAAAAAAACTGCCGATAGCAGGGCTATCGGCAGTCAATGTTATGCAATAGAAAAATTGCTATTGTCAGTCGAGTATTACTGCTCGGCTTTTACATCACGTAGCGATGCCGCAGCACTTTCACTAATACCATCATCAGCAGCATTGTTGTGTGAATGGTGAGTCTCAGTCAGGCGACGCATGAGCGGTAATACTGCAAGGGCGATAAAGGTACAGACCACAGCCGCGATACCCAACTTATTAAATAGGCTGGTGTATACGGGCAAGGTTTGCAGTGGGTCGACTAAATCTTTTGGCACACTGGCGAAGTTAGCGACCACACCGCCCAGATACTGTGAAATACCTGAGGCGACGAAATAGGCGCCCATCATAAAGCCGCCCATACGCGCAGGCACGTAGCGGGCAATCATGGCAAGACCAAGACCACTCACCAGCAATTCGCCTAAAGAGTAAGAGGCATAGCCCCAGATCATGATCCATGAAGAAGTTTTACCGTTGACGGCGAATTGTCCGGCAAAGCCATAGATAAAGAAGCCGATAGCGACGACGGCAAAACCGAGGGCAAATTTCGCCGCGATAGAGAAGTCTTTATCATTGCGACCCGCCCACGAATAACTCCACGCCAAGATTGGACTTAACACCATAATCCATAATGGATTCAATGCTTGAAACTGGGCCGGTGACCAAGTCCACAAATGGGTACCAAAAATTTGGAAATCCCAGTCCACGTTACGTAATGCAAAGAGTGCAAGCGAGGTCGACATTTGTTGATAGAAGATAAAGAAGAACACGGTTTGCACTGTGAGGATCAGCGCCGCAATCAGTCCCGCTCGTTCACTGGTTTCGCTGGTGCGGATCAAGTGGAAGAAAATGGCCAATACGGCTACGCCAGCGGCGTAAACAAAGACACGGGCAACCGCTTCATATTCCAGAATAATGGCCGAAGCGACTACTGACAACGCGGCCAGAGCTAATACTATCGCGAGGCTTTTCTTGTTCACTGGGCGAGTATCGGGCTCAGAACCGTAATGGACTAAACTCTTACGCATAAGTGCATAGTTGCCTAACCCCACCAATATGCCAACACAACACACTGCAAAAGCGGCGTGCCAGCCAAACTCGTTGCCATACTGGGCGTTGACGTAATCTTTAATCCAAGGCGTCAGCAACATAGAGAAGGTCGAGCCGACGTTGACCGCCATATAATAGATGGTAAACGCACTGTCGATTTTAGAATCGTCACCTTCGTAGATCTTACGTACTAAGTTACCCGCATTCGGCTTGAATAGGCCGTTACCGACCACAATCACGCCGAGCGCTGAAAACATAAACCACGTATTTTCAGTGGGTACGGCCATTAGCGCATAACCCAGAGAGAGGATCCCCGCACCGAGCAGCATAGTGCGTTTAGTGCCGAGGATTTTATCCCCAACCCAGCCACCAATCGCTGGTGATACATAAATAAGTGCCGCACAGGCACTCCATACTAAGTTTGCACGTGAGTCATCAAAGCCAAGGCGCTGCACCATAAAGTACACAATCAGCGCTTGCATGCCGTAATAACCAAAGCGTTCCCATAATTCGATAAGAGACACAGTCATAAATGAATGTGTTTTACTTACCGGAGCAGTCCCAATAGTCATATCGCTTGCTTCCAACATTGTTGTTTTAATATTTGAGTTCAAAAGTATAAGGCGATAACCCAAGCAAACCAATGGCAGAGACTGGCAAAACAGACTTTGTTACAAATGAATTGATGAATTTTAATGTGTGTTTAAGGCGTTGGGCGGTGTTAACAACGATTTTTGGCGCGCAGATAAACCCTGCTAAAACTTAGGTCGTCAGCGTCAGCCACACATAAAGCTTTATGTATCGTTCAGTTAGCGGACTGAGGGTTTAATTTTTTCAGACATAGTTATTATCTTATCAACTCAATACGTTCGAGTGATAAACTTAACAAGGCCTTTTAAGAAAGCGACTTAACATTGTCAGTTGAAAGACCTGAATTTAACTCATTCGACAGTCCGCTAATGTGAAACAGAGAATGCAGAATTGGCAACAATTTAAACCGTAATTTTGTGAGAAGATAATGATATATGGCTCATTTTTAGCGGCAGCTCGTCACGTTAGCATGATTATTTTGAGTTTTAACCTTTCCATCAGTTGCTGTGTTAATAGATAAACTGATAATGGTAAGTATTTATCAACTAACCTATTTTGATTATATTGAGGTTGATTGTGTTAGAGCAGAGGGCATAGTGCGTTTGGCTATCCTAATTTAGATAACTTTAAAATTAAGATTTTTACTTCCGTAGAGTCCCTACATTTACAGGAATGTATCAAGCTGTTAATGAGCCGATTTGCGTTAAATATATTGAGATGGAGTAAGTTGATGTTACGAATTGGTATCGATCTTGGCGGCACAAAAATCGAGTTAGTCGCATTGGATGACGATGGTAAAGAAGTGTTTCGTAAACGCATCCCAACGCCAAGAGAATATGTTGCGACAGTCGATGCGTTAGTCGCACTCGTGACAGAAGTCGAAGAGAGCCTGCAACAAACCGCCACGATAGGCATAGGTATTCCAGGGGTGATTTCTCCTTTTACTGGCCTAGTTAAAAATGCCAATTCAACGTGGATCAATGGTCATCCCCTCGATGTCGATCTGGGCGCTCGATTAAACCGTAAGGTGAAAATCGCTAATGATGCGAACTGTTTTGCCGTATCAGAAGCGGTCGATGGCGCAGCTGCTGGTAAGTCTGTGGTCTTTGGCGCCATTATTGGTACTGGCTGCGGCGCTGGTATCGCTATCAAAGGCCAAGTGCATGATGGTGGTAATGGTATCGGCGGTGAGTGGGGCCATAATCCTTTACCTTGGATGAAAGCCGATGAATTTAATACCACGACGTGTTTTTGTGGTAACAGAGACTGCATCGAGACTTTTATATCTGGCACGGGCTTTGTACGCGATTTTCGCGCCGCAGGTGGTGTCGCAGACAGTGGTATTGAAATCGCCCAAATGATGCAAGCAGGCGATCCGCTGGCGACTCAAGCATTCGATCGCTTTATTGACCGTTTAGCCCGCTCATTGGCCCATGTGATCAATATGATGGATCCTGATGTAATCGTCCTTGGCGGTGGAGTCTCTAATATCGATGCCATTTACACTGAATTGCCAAAATTTTTACCACTATATGTGGTTGGCCGTGAGTGTCACACTCCGGTTGTTAAAAACTGTTATGGCGCTTCATCGGGGGTGCGTGGTGCCGCTTGGTTGTGGGGACGCTAATTTTAGACATCATCTGAAATAGTGTTTGAAATTAAAGGCCGAATTCATTTATTTGAATTCGGCCTTTTTTGATTTAGTCATTCAAAAGTTTTACATTTCATTAGCAACTCTTTATCTTAAGTGCTGGTAATTCTTATGCTAAGTGCTATTTTTAATGCTGGCTAGAAAGTATAAAAATGAATGAGATCAAAATAATTACGCCATTGTCGTTTTCTTGGGAGTTTACTCGATGAAGCATTTGTCCATCAGTACTAAGTTGTTGTGGATTACATCAGCATTATTTTTATCGATAGTGGCTATTTTATCTATCAGTTTATGGTGGACACTGTCGGCTCAAAACGCGCAATTATCTGATCAAGTTCAAAATACCCTACAAACTGAAACGCGGGATAAACTCGAAGCTCGCGCCGGTGAATATGGCGAAATGGTCGCTGGATTCATCAACGAAGCTTATCGTATTCCATTTTCTTTTGCGGGTATGCTGGAAAGCACAGCCGATGAATTACCTTTAAAACGCGACCGCTTAGAACTCGCAGTGGCGGCAGTGCTAAAGAAGAATGCGCAAGTTTCTTCTATGTATGCCCAGTTCGAACCTAATGGTTATGATGGGCTCGACAGTGAGTTTTTGAATGTGAATGTTAGCCACAGTGTGGCGACATCGGGTGCGCTAGAGGTCTATTACACTCGTAATGACGATGGCACAGTGGAGCATAACCAAGTTGAAGATTCGGCAGAAAAGTACCTCACTAGCTTAAATGAGTTTGGGATCCGTGATGCTGAATGGTATTTATGTGGTAAAGAAACCTTAAAGCCCTGTTTAATGGAGCCGTACTTATACGAGATCACTCCAGGCAACAAAGCGTTAATGACCTCGCTGACTGTGCCCGTGCTTAAACATAAGCAATTTATCGGTGTAGTCGGTGTAGATGTAAACTTGCCTGTGTTTCAAACCCTTATCGATAAGTTATCCAAAAGCCTCTACGATGGACAAGCGAAGGTCACTTTGCTGAGCACCCGCGGTTTAGTGGTTGCAGCCAGTCATTACAGTAAAAAGGCGCGCCCCTTAGCTGAGTCGATAAATTCAACTCTCGCCTCGCAAATTATCTCCTTGCACAAGAATTCCGGCTATATGGTTAACGATGATGAAATTATTGTTGCTTACCCCATTAAGATCCCGCTAGCGAATGCCGAGTGGTCCTTGGTTATCCAAGTGCCGACAGCACAGGCCTATAAAAGCTCAATTGAGCTTAATAATGATATGGATGAGATGGCGACCTCTTTAGGCAGTTTGCTGCTGATAGTGGGGATTGTGGTATCGATTGCTGCTGTAATTACCATTAGCTTAGTGATCCGTAGCATTATCTCACCTTTGAAGCTGATCCAAGGCCGAGTGGAACATCTTGCGAGTGCCGATGGCGATTTAACACAATCGATTGAGGTTGATTCGCACGCTGAATTGATTGCGTTAGCGAAAGGTTTCAACTCCTTTATTTATAAACTTAAGGATTTGATTGCCGAACTTAAAACGCTTGCAAGTCGCTCTCAGGAAGAAAGCCAAGCCTCTGCCAAAATTGCCCAGCTCACCCGTGACAGTGTGAACCGCCAGTACGGCGAAATTGAGAGTGTGGTAACGGCTGTGAACCAAATGAGTGCCACCGCACTTGAGGTTGCTAAGGCATCAGAGCAAACGGCTGCAGAAACTGAAGCCATGTCGCGCAATATTCGTCACAGTGAAGAGAGCCTGACAAAGGCAATGGATTTCGTCGCGACTATGTCTCAGGAGTCAATGGAGGCTAAGCTAGCGGTGAGTAAAGTCGCCGACAGCAGCATGAACATCAGCCGTATTCTTGAGGTGATTAGCTCCATTGCTGCGCAAACTAACCTGTTAGCGCTCAATGCGGCAATTGAAGCGGCAAGGGCGGGCGAGCAGGGACGGGGCTTTGCTGTGGTGGCTGATGAAGTCCGTGCACTGGCATCTAAGACTCAAAGCTCGACGAACGATATTAGTACCCTTATCGATGCACTGCAAAAAGAGGTCCAAAGCGCTTCTGGCATCATAGATAAAGGCGCTGAGCGGGCACAAATGGCCGTCTCTCAAACAGAGCAAGCGTTAAACTCATTGAACTCAATGGTGAGTCAGATTGGGGAAATCTCAGGTCAAGTGACTCATATTGCCGCCGCCGCAGAAGAGCAGAGCGCAGTGACTGAAGAGGTTAATCGTAATATCACCGGCATTTCTGATTCGGCTTCCGAACTTGCACGTCTTGCGGGCGAAGCACAGCAAAGCAGTGTGGTTCTCGCAAACTTAGTGAAGCAGCAGCATGAGCAGTTAGGTAAGTTAAAAACCTAGTACGTAGAGATTTACTAAATTAATGCATTGATTTTAATTAGGCTCTTTGATTGTGCTGCTGGTTAAACACTGATCAAAGGGCCTATCTTTATGGTGATGTTAACTAACAATACATAGGCAGAAGCCATAAAATAGTCAGCGAGCCAGCTGTATATGCATGGTGATTATACTGTGATTAGCAGGATAAATTTTTTAGATACAAAAAAGCCCATTTTTCAATGGGCTTTTTCGTTGAATCGGGTGGTGGCCCCTCACGGACTTGAACCGTGGACCTAACGATTATGAGTCGATCCTGAATGATTTACCCGACCCGTGAAACCATGTTAAGTTGTTGATAATAAATGTTTTTTGTATTTTTAGCAACTTAGGGTTTTGCATGGTTTTGCACTGTTTTGCATGTATCATGTGCGATAGGTGTGCGATCAAATTTCATCAAATTGAAGTGAGATAGCACATGAATAAGACATTAAAAATTGCGTTTACCAATCAATCTATATCAAGTTTTTTGGCCTACTTAGGTTACAGAGTCTCTTCTACTAGGAAGAGATTAAAAGTTGTCCAAGAGTTTGAGGTGTATTTAAATAGTCAATTTACGTTTGCAGAACTAGCTGCTTTCCACGAGAGCATAGAAAGTTGGTGGGCGGGGAATTCTAAATACTTGGCTATAAATAGTCATGAGATAGCAGGTCTTTCAATTCGGCTTTACAAGTCTGAATTTACATTGAAAAATGAAAAGCTTACAGCGATAGGAGAATCTCTCGCGAGTGTTTATCTAAGGCAGCGTGATACGCTTTCTGCAGCGCTGAAAACAATAAAGCTTGGCAATTTGACCAATTCTAATTTTCAAGTTCTTCTGAAGGCTGCACAACACGTTAAAGCAGGAAATAATCTAGGGATAAAAATCGTCGACAAACAACGTGGAACATCCGCAAGTGGAGAGAGTAGTGTTTCCCTTAGGGATTTTTTATATGGAGAATATGTAGAGACAAAACGATATGAAAATCCAAAAACGGTAATGGTGAAGGTGGATATCATTTCACGTCATTTTGGGCATTTACTAGATAGCCCTATCGGTAATATTAATGCTGATTTGGTACGGCAGTGGATGAAATCTAAAGAGCGAAAGTTGACGAAAAGGCAGTTAGCTGCGGGTGATAGTCTTTGGACGTTGAGTCCTTCAACGATGAAAGAAGGTATTTGCACTTTTCGAGCCTGTATCCAGTTAGCAAAGGAAAAAGGTCTTATTAAAGATCATGATCTGTATAGCTTACCTAGAATAAGAGTCGATAATCAGGTCATTCGTTATCTATCTGACCATGAGGAATTAAGGCTGTATGCTGCAATTAACCAGCGCAACTCATTAAAACATGAGCAAAGAGCTAGGACGATTGAGCATAGGATATTACGCAGGCTAGAAACGCCAGCGCATCTCGAAAGTTGTCATTTTGTGGATCATGTTTCACCTTTTATTATTTTGTTCAAAGAGACGGGAATTAGGCCTGGTACGTTGTTCAATTCAAAATGGTCTGATGTTGACTTGGACTCAAAATTTTTCCGTATTCGAAAATCGATTGATAAACGCGGAATATCTAATGTAATTCCTTTAAATTCTCTGGCGTTGGAGACACTAAAAGAATGGCGTAAACATGGCATTCATAACGAATCTGCTAGTTATTTTAAGACCAGAATGGATGCTTGGTTATTTCCATCGCCAGCTAATCCTGAGCTTCAGCTCACCACAATAAAAAAATCATGGGACATGATTATTAAAGAGGCAAAAATTGAAAATTTTAGGCTGTACGATTTACGGCATGATTTTGCATCTAAAGTGATGATGCAGACTGGTAACATCTATATGGTTAGTCAGCTGCTAAACCATCAACAGATTGAGACAACTAAACGTTATGCACATTTGATGGATAGCTCAAGGTTTGAAGCTGTGAATACACTTGATAAATCAAGACAAGTGGGTGCATTACCTGACTTTCTTAAGTAAGTTAAGACACTGCTTCTATAGAACGTACTCTTCTATATTGTGAGAATGCAGATGTCTTATTATAATAATCATATTTTAATACAGTTACTTAGGTTGGTTTTGTTATGGATGGTAAGGCTATGCCAAAAATCGTATATGTAGATATGGACGATGTGCTTGTAAATTATACAGAAGCTGTACCTTTAAAAAACTCCAGAAACCTGAGCAGGCATACCCTCAAGCTGAATTGGGATTTTTCAGCTGCTTAGCCCCTAAAATAGGTGGCATTGCTGTGATGAAAAAGATGCTTGAACATCCAGAAATTGAACCTTATATAGCCACAGCGCCAAGTCTGCAAAATCCATTGTGTTATATGGAGAAGCGTATTTGGGTAGAGCAACACTTAGGCATGGAATATGTCAGTCGTCTTATCATAATTCCGAACAAAGGATTACTGAAGGGAGATATTCTTATCGACGACCACGTTGAAGGAAAGGGCCAAAAGTTTTTTAAGGGGGATTTGTGGCAGTTTGGTTCGATTCGCTTTCCTGACTGGAGTGCTGTTGAGATTGAGTTATTTAATAACTTGCTTTGATGATGATAGCGTCTGAGCTTCACATGGGTAATCAGAATTCAATCGGTTTTGATGGCAATATATTATAAGAACTGACTTCTTCATTTAAATGCTATTATCCCTTTACGTCTTAGTAGTGCACTACGATATTAACTATGGTACTACTAAGTTAAATCAAGATGTATGTCTTAGATGTGGTGGTGATTAATTTTGAGCCTATAGTTCAGTGATAGAGGAAAGTGAATGAAACGGAATGTAGTCGCTTTTTTAAGCAAGGAAGGCTTGACTCTTAAAGATGTTCAGAATGGTAAAAAACAATTTACTTCACACCATAAAAATGAAGAAGATGACTTAGTTCTTTGCTTATCAAACCATACAAGTCAAGCGGATTGGTCTTCACTATTTTCTGATTATGATATTGGAGATCAGCACTTTAAACAAAAATCTGTCAAAGGAGCGTTTTTTGTTAAGGTCGAAAATCGTTATGTGATTTTTACGTTCGGTCACGGAAGGAGTCTTATTGAGAAGTTATCTATTGAGCGAGGTTTTGGCTTAAGGGTGTCAATGAATTTGGGAGATCCAGAACAGCTCAAATCAATCGATAAATCAACTTTGGATAGGGTTGCTAGAAATACACGATCTCAAGTGGCTCTGAACTCTGGTATTCAAGATTTTGACTTTGCGTTCGATCATGAAATATTAAAGTCAATCACAGCGATAGTTAGTAAAGGCGATGAAGAACTTGAAATGGTATCTGGCAATGACTCAGTGTCACTATACACTGAAATCGAAGCTGATAAGTTTAGAGATATTGCCGAAAGGTTAGTGACAGCTTATTTTAGCGATAACTATAAAGAGCAGTATCCTTGGGCTGAGTTTATCGGTTTGGAATCTGATCCAGAAATAGTAAAGCAACTTGAATCCATATTGGTCGAAAAATTTAAGGCAGAAAGCATAGATGGTTTTTGGTTGGCGCCTCCAAAGATCATTGACTATCATGACTTTTCTGGTTTTGTTTATTCGACAAAGTCGATAAGAAGTGAAGCTCCTTGTAAACACCCAGAATTACAATTGGATGCTTTTTTGGTCGAGGCACCATTTAAGAATAAGGCTTCGATTTCCATCAATACACTCAAAGCAAAGGAAATTTATTTATATAATGGCAGCGATCAGCATCTTGAATCAATTGGTTTTTTTGAGTCTCTAAATGGAGAATTAGACTTTAATGGTTGGAAATATGTACTGAATGATGGGCATTGGTATCATGTGAAACAGTCTTTTGCAAAGGAAGTTGAATCATATTTTGATTTGTTGCCCCGCTGGCAAGGCCTTGAAGATAAACCTTACAAAGATCAGCGTGAATGTTGTTATTTGAGACGCATAGCTGATGGAGAACAGATAGCAGTGCTTGACCAGCATTGGGTAAGACACAAAAATGTGAAACAAAATTATGAATTCTGTGACTTACTTACTCAATGTAATCGCATAATCCATGTAAAGCATTATGGGGGTAGTAGTGTACTTAGTCACTTATTCGCGCAAGCTACCAACGGATTAGATATGATGCTGAATTGCCCTGAAATTATTCCTCAAGTTCAAGAGCATTTGGAAAATACATATATCAGCTTTGATTTTTCGCCATCGGAAAAAAGAGTCCACACAATTGTTTTAGCAATCATATCCCCTCATTCGGGAGTTTTACATATTCCTTTTTTTTCAAAGGTTAACCTCCGTCACCATGCGAGAGAAATTCAAAATAAAGGCTTTCCTGTAGAGTTAGCTAAGATACCAGTTGATAAAATAACGCTACTAAATTCATCAACAGAGTCTAAGTGTCAGTGTAAATCAAAGACTGCAATATGTACAAAATCACTAACAGAAACTGATTGAGTAAAAATAGTAGAGTTCAATCTTGGTCTTAGCTGCAATTGATTTGGTTACGTTTCTACTCTAACTGTTTCGGATTTTTGCAAACGGCTTATCTCACTTGTCCTTAAGTGATTTCGTTGTTGCGATGTAAAGCCTATTGCAAACTATTACAAAAAATAGACTTTACTTAGATGCGATTTAAATAAGGAAACTGCTTAAACATTTAGGCAGATTCCTTACTATGGTCACGGATTTCAGAGATTTTTCTTATCTATTTCTTTGGCTTACATCTTTTCACAAGCACTATGCTGCCAATAATCATTAGCGCAATTGGTAGTAAAAATTCCATCATTTTTCCTTAACCGCCCTATAGGCGTAATTCACTAATTTGTCTGGTTAGTTACGTTGAGGTTTAGTAAAACCGGAACATCATGTATTTAAAACGCACCCATGGATCCTCGGGCTCAGGTGTATTTTCATAACGTCTATCATAGGCTAAAACACCGAAGGCGTACTTAATATGCAGTATTAACGGAGGTAAAAGGCAATTCATATCCTCAGTATAAATAAACCAGCAAAAGCAGATGATAGTGATAATGCTCAAAAGGACTAAAGGTATCCATTTGGCAAGTGTTTTGTCGTTTAGATGACGGCGCATAATTAGAAACTATCCCCAAATCCACTGTCGAAATCGCAGCTAAATGTGTCGTTAGGTAATGACCAAGCATCATCGCTTATGCTGCTATTACACGCCGATGTGTCGGATTCAGTAATGCCAAATGGGTTGCCATGCACATCGACTCCTGTGTTACCTATCATAGGTGTGCCATCAATGTTTACGATCGGGCCGTTGTGATTATTGTCAGTCATGCTGTTATTCCTTTAATGTGATTAAGAGTAAAGCTCCTAAATTGACATTAATGAAAAAAAGCACTTTTTCAAGCATATTTTTCGCAATGGTGGACAATAAAAATGTTGAGTGAGTTTTGTTGTTTTTCTTTCATTTTTTTATCTTGTCTCGGACTTCACACTCACATTAGTGGCGACATTTTAATGCTGAGCTTGCAGGTTGGCGTTAACAGAATGTGCTTTTGACGAGCAAAAATCGGTATGATTTTCTGCGACAAGAGTGCTTGTGATAACAAGCTTTCAAGCGCGGATTTGGGCGATTACGCAGTAATGGCTCAAAGGAGCACGCGCATGTACAGCTGGTCTGTACTAACCGCATTTTAGTTTTGCCTCAGCAAAATTTAGGGGTGAATTTGGTACAAATACACCGCTAAACCCCAGACTTTTCGTGAGAAAAGTGAGCGAGACGCGAGGGGGAATAAGATGGCACATCGCCCCCTCGACGTGAGCGGCGAAAATGCGGTTAGTACAGAGCGTAGCTCGGTGCATGCGCGTCTGATGTCGTGGAGTGCTAGAACGGAGTTCGTAAGCCAGCGTCGATGACGAGTCATCAGAGCTGGCGGGCGCTTCAGGGCATCTGAGTCGTTTGCGCAGCAAGTGACTCATCAGCCAAAGGCTGGCTTGGTAGCGATGTTCATCGCTATTTTCATTCCGACAGGATGAAAGAAGTTTATCGTGATGAAAATCTGCAACTATTCACTCAAAAATATCATCAATGCGTTAAATTTGTCCCCTCGATGGCTAGTTAATTGTACCCATTTAATCAAAGGTATTTTTAATGGCATCACACAGTAGCGCAAAGGATAAATCGGTCGCGAATCTTCCACTTCGATACGACCCGTTTTTGAATTTCGATATGCAATATCGACCTGGCGTAAATAACAATAAAACGGGGAAAATCCGCCGCGAGTTCACCATGAAATTGGTGGCTCGATTCGGTCTGATTTCACCGAGTAACATTGCTTGGCTCTATGGCATCAGCCATCGGCAATCTCTGGAGCATTTAAATAAGCTTGTCCAAGAGCAACTGCTCTGCCTTGTTACTACCCATCGTTCCCACGATGGCCGTGTTTATACACTCACTTACAGTGGCGCAAAATACGCCGAAGAGTTACTGAATGTTGCAGTCTATTATCGTGCGAAAGAGCATCCGGCGCTGCAAGTGAACCAGAACACTTTAATGCACGACTTAATCATGCAGTTTGTGTTGTTGAAAGGCATCCATCATCACAAGCCCAACGGAGAGCCTAACCCGCTATGGTGTGCCATGATGACTGAGCCCGAGTTTAAACGGCGTTTTACTCACAGCAGCGTGCGAAATGTGGATGGAATAGTGAGGGAGGTGGATGGAACCATTTGTGCCGTCGAAATGGAGCATTCCTTTAAGACAAAAGCCGCGCGGCAAACCATTTTACTGAAATGGCATGATGGGATAGGGCAAGGCTATTACGATAAGGTCATGCTGTTTTCTCAATCCTTGCACATTTTTAGCGACATTAAACGACTTCATGAGCAGCTCTATGATGAGCTAACCACAAGGCCTGATAAAAAGACTCGTCAGCCTTTATTAACCGCGCAAGATGCGGCATCACTTAAGCAACGAATTATCTATCGTACTCTGCTGTGTGATGAACTCACCGAACGGTTTTATCGCTAACAAACAATCTCTAATTTCCAAAAACGACAAAAGGCACCTAAGTGCCTTTTGAAGGGTATACAAAGATTATACAATGCATTACCAGTAGATGAAGTCGGCTGCACACTTTGGTACTGCCATCTGAAATAATAATTTTTATTATTTCAGCCTGTTAAGGCTTCATTGCGAGGTCGTCCCTGTTCCCCACATTGATAAGTAAGCGCATCTTAGGATAATTCAATCAAGTTGAAGAAATATTTCAAACGATGGGATTAAAAATAAAGAGACATAACAAATCATTTACAGCTACAAGGTTCGGTTACTTAAAAGCTTTATGTGCCACTAGGCGGTGATTAAATTGGAAAACTAATTTTGTCTCCGGTTTGAAGTGATTGAGTTAAATTAGCTACTTTAATAGCATATTTTTTATCTAATATGCCGCTATCGACTTAAATTCATAACCCGAAAAATGTACAAAAGTGGATGATGCTTTAAAACGTTATGCCCCAAAGCTTCTTAGCACTTGTTTAGTGAATCGAAAACTGACGAATGAGTTACCCTACAAAATTTCATCCATTTACCTAATGTTTGGCCCTACCGTAAAGCGACTAACAATGTATGGGTATAAGGGCTATCCATTTAGCGCCACCAGTGTCAATATGTAGTAATGAAAACTTCATCGTATCTATTAAAAGCTGGCGTCGATTACCCTACAAATTGGGACGAATTTGTTGATTGGTTTCATGATGAACAATCTTGCACCAGCTACCTTTATGCACTTCGTTGGCCAAACGGATTCATTTGCCCAAGCTGTTCGAGCCATCAATCACCTTATCAGTTAAGTAATGGCAAGTTAAAATGTCATGCTTGCCGTTCTCAGTGTTCAGTAACATCAAGTACACTTTTTGACAAAACAAGAACCCCCATGAAAAGTTGGTTTGCAGCTGTCTGGTTTATTACAAATCAAAAGAATGGGGTCAGCGCTCTTGGGATCCAAAGGCTATTAGGTCTTGGGAGTTATCAAACTGCTTGGTCTTTAATGCACAAGTTAAGATATGCCATGGTTGATCCTGAAAGAGATAAACTGTCCGGCATCGTAGAGGTTGACGAAACATTAATCGGTGGTGTCATTCCAAAATCATCTATTAAAAATCAACAGGGTAAGCGTAAAACTGTAGTTTTGGTTGCTGTTGAGCTGCTATCACCCTCTGGATTTGGGCGGATACGTTTAAGGCAAGTAGAAAGTGCAACTAAAGAACATATCCATCAATTCATTCAAGATGTAATAGAACCTGGTAGCACAATTTGTAGTGATGGTTCTCAAGCATACAAACAAATAGACAAAAAAGGATATGAGCATAATCGGATAGTGCATTTAGGTTCATCTGTACCTGCACATGAAACAATGGCTGGGGTACATCGAGTCTCATCATTATGTAAAAGATGGCTTTTAGGTACGTATCAAGGTGCGGTAAAGGCTAAGCAACTTGATTATTATTTAGATGAGTTTACATTTCGCTTCAACAGAAGAAAGTCAGATTCACGGGGATTATTATTCTACAGATTGCTTGAGCAAGCTGTGCGTTCTAAGCCGATAACGTACCAATCAATTAAAAATCGATAACCACAATATATAGTGGTTGGTCGTGCTAAGTGGATAGCCCTTATGGGTATACAGTAGTATTTAAATTTAGATGCTTTTGAGTGTTTTACACTCATTAGTTTGCGCGTTTATCCAGCCTAAAATTAACAAAACCCTTTAAAATCATCTGTATATAATTTTCCAAAATTAGTTAATAGGTTTGGAAAACACGCATGCGCGTTTTTCCGGATAGTGTATTTGATAAAAAGCTGATAAATTGTTTGCATACAGGAAGTTAACTGTGCGCGTTTTCACTGGTCTAATGAGGAAAACGCGCATGCGCACTAATAAAATGTGTTTCCGTAAAATTGGAGTGTAAATGGAATTTATCTATGCAGATGAGTTAAAAACTAAATTCTCAGTTTATGGTCATTTTTACGACCTGAAAATCAAGGATGAAATTTTCAACTGTAGAAGTGTTTTAGAAATTGTATCCAAAACAGTTGATGACATATCTAACTCAAAGCCCTGTGCTGTCGTTGTCATGATGAACCCTGGCTCATCAAGAC
Source organism: Shewanella scandinavica (assembly GCF_031932065.1). Classification (NCBI taxonomy): domain Bacteria; kingdom Pseudomonadati; phylum Pseudomonadota; class Gammaproteobacteria; order Alteromonadales; family Shewanellaceae; genus Shewanella; species Shewanella scandinavica. The sequence continues at coordinate 172,374 of NZ_JAUOES010000009.1, read as the reverse complement.
CATTAAGATCTGACTACGTTCCGCAAAAATATTCTGTCAAGCAAATCATGTCTAGTTCTTGGGATAAGGAAATAATTCCAACCCGACCAGATAACGCTCAATATCAGATCATGCGCCTTATGTTACTTAATGCTTGGAAGCATGTGCGAATTCTGAACTTATCTGATTTAAGGAATGGAAATAGCGGCGATTTCTCAATTGAATTTAAAAAAGCCGAAAAACTGGATGGATCTAATCCTCATAGTTTGACACATAAAGATAGAAGTGAGGAATTGAAACAATATTGCTCTGAAAGTAATGCAGTAATTGTAGCTTGGGGCTCAACTGAAGTGCTCAGAGAGTCCGCTAAAACCTTTCTTAAAGAAATACAAAATGTAAGAGGATTGCCACTTGAAAGCCCTTGGTTTAGATATCCTAGCCCATATAAAAAAGATCAAAAGCTCAACTGGCTTGAATCTATGAATGTAGAATTAAACACATAACAAGCGCTTTAAACGGAACGTCAACAGTTGGCTACGTTTCGCTCCGCTACACAGTATAGCCAACTATTTCCGTCCGCTTAAGCGGGCGTTAACTGCATGGATTAGCATGGTCAAGTTTCTGAAAGTAATTGCATATGTTCTTTTTGGAGGAGTGGTCATAGTTGGCGCATTGCTTTTGTGGTTTGACCGCTCAAAAGATATAGATTTTACCGTTTACCATCCTGATCCTTGGGTTACATGCAACGGAAAAATCAACAAGGATTCAGTTGAATATGCTCAGCTTAATAAATGGTTACAACTGAATAACTCAAATTGGCAAAACTATGTAGCAACTGCTGCTCCTGGTTATTTTTATAAATCAGACGATATTACGATTCATGTATATAAGTATGGCGTAGTCGTTAATTATTATGACGGTCAAAACTGGTCTCAAGTGCAAAAGTCAGTTGATACAAAGGGGATCTATGATGTTTGTAAAAGCAGTTAACAAGTTAAATCATCGGAAAACCACCTGCAGGCCAAAAGACGGCCAAAGCGCGCGTGTTTTCCGCTGTTTAAAGCGTTATGCGCCAGAGAATAGGAGGTAAATTTGAGTTCAGTCGAAGGTAAAGTTGAGGCTGTAAAGCCAATGGCAATTCAGTGGATTGATGCGGTGTCACCGTATCTTGAGTTTGTGTACTTTTTAAGTGCCCCAGTAGTAGCGTTTTGTGCATACAAGGCGTTAGAACAAATTAAAGTAGGTAAGAAAGCAACGCAGACGTCTAGCGAGCGAGAATCATACCGTCTAGCCGCAGAACGATGTGAATACTTTCATAAGGAAGTATCACCTGAAATTGAGAAGTTTTCTAGATTACTAAAAGAGAAAGAAATTAAGTTTCTCAGTCAGTGCAAAGTTACTATTGACGGTAAAAAGATCAAATTTGAGCCGAGTAAAGATAAAGAGCAACTAAAAAAACTCGTGGCAGAGCTCGAACATTTTCATGAGCTATTTAATAAACTTGAACTTTTTGCAATGTATTTTACTAGCAGAATTGCTGATGAAGAATTGGCTTATCATTCACTTGGCTCATCTTACTGTCGATTGGTTGAGAAGCTCATACCATTGCTTGTGATGAAGTTTTACAAGGAAGAGTGCAAGCATATTATGGGACTTTTTTTCTTGTGGAACCCACGAATTCAAAAGCTGAAAGACCAAAAGCGAATTAATGAGTTACAAAAAGAACTTTCAGAAATGAAAGACAAAGAATACGACGATAAAACGGTGAAACCAATTGGCGCATAACAAACGCTTCAAGAGGGACTGCCAACGCGTTGCATTTTTATTATGCGTTGGTTTCTGTGATTACGGTGTTATGCGGAAAGTTGGTAGTAGCGTTGGCTGTCCCTTAAGCGGGCGTTAAGCATCAAGGAGAGTAACGTGTCAGATTGGATGTTTAGTAGAAACGGTCAAGCAACAATAATTTTTGATAATGATTGTTTTCGAAATAATCGTGGGCAAGTTATGGCTTGGATAAACGGAGAAAATGTTTATTCACTGCGTGGGCAGCACATCGGCTGGTTTGAGGGCGGAGTTCTATATGATAACCGAAACCAAGCGTTGGGCTTTCTCCGTAATTCAACGGGTTATTTACCAAGCAGGCCGGGAATAGGCGGTACACCGGGCACACCAGGTTTTGCAGGTAGGCCGGGGCGTCCCGGCCTTGCTGGCGTACCCGGTAAGCCCGGGCGTGGCGGTTGGTCACAGCAAGAATTGGCAACGTACTTCAGTGCTTAACAAGGCATAGTAGCTCGCACACTTCGTGTGCTGGACAGTTTGTAAGTCGCAGATTTGTGGTTTTGCTGCGCAAAAATATTCCACAAAACCACAACTTAAAAACTGCCGCTGCACGCAGCGTTAAACATCAAAAGGAACTCAGTGCTTCATGTCAACGCTTAGAAATTCAGTCATTAATAAAATAATCGATTATCTAGAGTACGGAGATTTTTGTGTTGAGGACTTTGACTCTCAGTTTCCAGATGATTCAACTGTGCTTGCACAAATTACTTTCAAAGCATTGCCCAAATACACCTTCGTTCTAGATGAAACATATTCAGGTGGTTCTATTGGCTCCGCCCTTGCAGTCATGGGGCAGGGTAACGCAAAAAGAGTCATTAGAACTATCGAAAAGCCAGGAACATACAAAAACCATGAAACAAGGACACATGAAGATATTGATTCTGCTATCGGCAGAATATCTGACTGGGTTCGCAGTATCAGAGATGATTTGATTAATTCAAGGGCTACATTGCGCTCAACTATTGATGAATTAACTGAGAACTTTCAAAAAAGCATTGATGAAAATATTGATGATCCAGAATCTTACTTTGAAAACCATGAAGAAGATGCTATCAAGTCTAAACTAGATGAACTTCATAAAAGGGTTTCAGAGTTAGAAGAGAAGCTCGGCTTTACGCCTGAAGAAACGAAGAAAATCGAAAAAACAATTGAGAAAAGTAAAGCTGATCTAAAGGTGTACCCAAAAGGGGTTTGGTACAAAACTGCCGGCACAAAACTGCTGACAGTAATGAAAGGAATATTGAAGTCTAAGGAAGGTAGGGAAATCCTCACTGATCTTGCTAAGAAGTTGTTGCAGTAAATGTTTAACAAGGCCATCAAATACGCTCCCTTCGGTCGCCGGATGCTCGTAAACTCGCGCCGTTTATTGCCGCGTTACCCATAGAAATCTTAATCCGAAACTGACGAGTTAAAATTAAGTCTTTAACTCGGAAATGTCCGTGCGACCTGAGGTCGTATGAAGCGCTGTTCACCGCGATAAGAGTGAACCGTCTGTATCACCAGATGACCCTAAGACTCTGAATAAATCAGCGAGTCTGACAATGTAACGATATTTGGCTTTATGCCGAATGGGAACAGAATCGTGAGAGGACGTTCTTCCTGTTAACCACAAGTCGGGTAAGTGCTAGGGTGTCAGTATGTTCTGGTCTAATCCCATCGGACACTTAATTTTGAGACAGTATGGTCAATAAATTAAGAGGTCTATATGAGTCTGAAAAAATCACATAAGAGTTATCCGCAGGCATTTAAAGATGAAGCCGTCTTGATGGTGCTAGAGCAAGGTTGCTAAACCGATGAAACTCGCCGATTTAAAACTATGGTTAGTCGAGGATTTTAAACGTTAGCATCATAAAATCAGACAGCAGAGCGTCAACCATAAATTTCCTCATGGTCGTTTAGCCGAAAATCGTGGCAGTGAATCACTCTACACCAGACTGATTCACGCTACCCCCTAAAAACCGCACTCACGCCCTGTTTGCGGCTATTCTGAGGCGGTTTTTTCTCTTAAGATGAATCAAATCTCTAGAGAACTGATTCATGTCCCTGTTATGCCTATTCCGACTGGTTATATCGAGCATTGATTAGTTTGTAGCCAAACGAAGCATTACTAATAGAATAGCTAATCCGAATCTGGCTATTAAGAGTGAATTATCTAACGCGTTTTTGTCCAAAAGTAGATTTTTGCCTTAAAACGTTTTGCCCCGAAGCGTGTTAAACCAATCACTCAATAAAGAGTTCAGATTGGATCTCTGTTGTTCATTTACTGCAATCTCAACGACTGTTCACTTAGTAAAATATAGTTTACTTTAAATTTGTTACGGTAAATTAGTTTTTACCAATCTAGTTCTGACCTATTACTTTGACATTTAGGTTTTGGTAAATTACTGTTTACTCTAATTTGTTTATGGTGAAGAGTAATTTTCTATGGGAAGGAATAAAATTCAAGTTGGCACTGTTGCTAGTGCTGCACTAGCTCATTTCGCCACTCTGCTTTCAATCCAGCGTAAGGAAAAGAAAATCACAGTAGAAGAGCTGTGTTCACGAGTTGGGGCATCTAAGCCCACTATGATAAAGATTCTTAAGGGTGATCCGTCTGTAAGTATCGGACTTTACTTCGAAACTGCTTGGGTGTTAGGTGTTTCCTTATTTGAAACCGATGAAAATCGGTTTGCTATTAAACATAAAACAAATGCGAAAATAGAAGAACTGCTGCCTAATCGAGTGAGAAGGAAAAAGGTAATTTTGGATGACGACTTCTAGTAACCAATGCTTCGTTTGGAAATGGCTTAGAGGACATTCAGAACCTGTGGTAGCCGGTAGACTCACTATTGATGAATCTGGCCAACATTTTACCTATGGTCAGTCTTACTTGAAGCGTCCAGATGCAGAGCCAATTTACTCACATGAATTACCGCTTTCTGCTGGTACTATGCAGCCAGTTCAAGGTATGTCTATATTCTCATGCTTGCGTGATGCTGCTCCTGATGCTTGGGGACGTAGGGCCATTATTTCTCGGCTGATGAGCAAAAGCTACGATGCTGAGTTTAACGAAATGACGTATTTGATGCATTCCGCTTCAGACCGGTTCGGTTCTCTCGACTTTCAAGAATCGGCCACTGAGTATGTTGGTCGTTCTACTGATGCAGCCACGCTTGAAGAGTTATACCTGGTGTCTGAAATCGTCGCTCAAGGTAAGAAAATCCCGTTGGATTTGGATAAAGCACTTATGCATTGTACATCGCTGGGAGGCGCTCGTCCGAAAGCGATGATCACTGCTGGCGAAGTTAAGTATATTGCTAAGTTTTCATCCCAAAATGATACTTACGAGGTTGTCTATTCAGAATACGTAGCCATGAAGTTAGCTAAGTTAGCTGGACTCAATGTGGCCGAAGTTGTATTAAAAAAAGCATTAGGCAAGGATGTTCTTCTTGTTAAACGATTCGATAGAGAGTTGATTGGTGGTATTTGGTGTCGTCGCTCTATGGTGTCCGGACTGACAGTTTTAGGCTTAGATGAAGCATGGGCTAGCGAGGCTTCTTATGTAGACCTAGTAAACGTTATGAAGCAGTATTGCATCGCATTTGCCTCTGATAGCCAAGAGCTATTTGCACGAATGGTATTTAATGTGCTGATCGGCAATACGGATGACCATGCTCGCAATTACGCTTTCTTTGTCGAAGGGGATAAAATATCTCTATCACCTGCTTATGATATTTGTCCACAAAACCGTAGCGGTGGGGAGGCAAATCATGGAATGAAGCTCTTCGACAATTCAAATTTGTCTCTGTTATCACTTTGTCTGAGAGCAGCACCAAGCTTCAATATTAAGGCCGAAAAAGCAGAAGAAATTATCAGATCGCAGATTAATACGATTATCCAAGAGTTTGAATCCGTGTGTAACGAAGTAGATGTCCCTGAAGTAACGCGAAAGTTACTTTTCAAATGTGTGATATTGAATGACTACATATTCAATGAAATGGAACACCTAAAGCCGCAATATGATCGCTAACTTCTCAGCATACATGGAAATATAAGTATCTAAATGAATAATGTCCGTGCGAGCTGAAGTTGTATGAACTTCTATTCACTTCACTTCGATAAGATTCTAGGCGATCTATCCTAACAAGCTAATGCCCCAAAATGAGTTTCGCAGTTCAAAAAGTAAATCGGCCGAAAAAGCTTTAGCTATAGAAAGCTAATGTGAGAGGGTTTGATAATCTAAAAAGTTATGTCCTATTTTATTGTTAGAACCTGCATTCTATTCAATACAACATCAGTCCTTTTTCTGATTAGTTGAAAAGATAAGCGAATGCTAGTCCATTAGTATGTCATTTTTTTACTTAACTCCTTCAATTTTTAGGTTTTTAAGTTAGGAACTACAAAACACTATTTGACAATCAGGGCTATATTTTTCTACAACGACAACGCTGTGATAGAAGTTGTCTTATTTAATTGCTCTTAGTTGATGCATAAAACGAAACGAAGTTTCATATTAAAGATATAATTAAAGAATAATATAAAACGTCAGTCGTTTAATAACGGCCTTCCGATTTGCTCGCTATCTTGATTATTCAATCTGCCATTTCGTAATTCCGTCCTGATAAAAAATTAAGAGCATCAATTTTTAATTTTTGATATTGTTCTTTTGTTGGTGATTGTTGAATATCTACATCTAATATAGTTAGAAGTGAATTATTGTTATTTAGCGTTTCATTGAGTTGGTCAGTGTTAGATAATAGTTGGTAGCGCTCTTCTAGTTTTAAAAACCAATTCTTAACATTGTTTTTATTATGAGTGGCTTCAACTCTAAATAGGGATAAGTTATTATCCAGCTCACTGTTTGTATTGTTTATTGTTATACTTATTGCATCAATGTTTCGACCTTCATCAAAAGAATAGTTAAAGTTAAAAAGTGTGTACTGGTTTATACCATCTATATATGGATGGATATAGCCAAACATTGATTTGGACTTTTTATATTTTTGATTGCATCGAGTCCCAGCAGGTATGAGGTTTGAAAGTGTTAATGCAAGGAACGGGAATTTTGATTTTGGGAAGAAGTGATCTAGATCTGGTCTTGCTTCTGCGCCTTTCTCATTAATAGTTTCTATATCCTCATTGTTACAATATGGGCATACATCCAAATTTATGCCATTAGTGATCTCTCGTCCAAAAACTCGTGACATTGAATTGTAATTAAATAAATTAGCAAATTCATTTACCCAGTTAGGGTATAGTGATTTTATATCATCAGTCAATTTATAATATCCTGACTTCATTGAGTTTAATAAAGTTAGCTGAATTTTAATTTCAGATGCTACAGTTGTACCTCGCATATTATTAATTAATAAAGGAAGGTGTATAGATTGACGTTCATTTGATAATAATTGAAGTTCAGCAATAACTCTTTCATGTACATCTCTTATTCGTCTCTGGTCAATAATTCTTCTAATCGGCATTGATATGACAGATGAGTCTAAATTAATATCTTTGAGGTAATATTCAAGACAATATCTTTCTGATAACTCGTGTAAATGATCGTAAATGGTGATTATTTTTTCATATAGTTCATCAGCGCTGCACAAGATTAAATCTCGGATAAATTCGTCAGTGAATATTTCTGATATCCGCTCTTGAACAACTATTGGTACTGTTAAGACCATAGCATTAAATGAAGGAAGCAATATTTCTGTTATTACACTATTTTCATAGCGGTTAAGAAAATCTTCGCTATGTGAAAAATTAATTTTTATCATAGGAGCCTAGTATCATCTTCTGTATGTTTTCACTTTTAATTTTTTTAATCAAACCAAAATCTTGCTTTGTAAGTTCTTTCTTGCTGGAGCGAATTAGTAATTGATTAATCGCTTTCTTAGAATGTTCTCCGAACGTTGACTTAAGGTGCATACCTTCTACATAAAGATCAGTTATATGAGAAGCAAACCCAAAAGACTCTACCACTTTAGTTTTACCATTCTGCCTATCAAGTGAAACTATATCTTCTGGCAAAAAATCACTAATTATTATAGGTGAGTGTGTACTTAAGATGATTTGAACAGTATTGCTTGGGAACTCAATTTTTGTAAATTCGAGTAATTCAGAAAAAAATGTTCTCTGCCAGTCTGGATGTAAATATAAGTCCACTTCGTCCATAACTATTATGTGACTATCAATATTTTCATTGTTTTTGGCGTGAATATAATTATATAATTCAGAGAATATGTTTAGCTTGGCAAATTCACCAGTGCTAAATCCGTCCCAACCATATTTAAAGTTACTTAACAATAAAGATGGGAGGTCAGAAATGTAGCTTGTAAGTTCAATTATCAAATCAGCATTAAAAGTTGATAATTCATTACCATCGAACAACTCGTATTCACTCCTTAATATATCTATTACGTGTGATATCCTTCCAAAATTACCGAATATTTTTTGGTATTTTATAAAGATTATACTAGCATCAAAATTCAAAATGCTCTCGGTATTAGTAATGCTTGAATATTCTCTCGCTTCTGACAGTATTTTTATTACATAAGCATTGTTGAAGCTTCCTCTTAACATACCGATAAGAAGTTTAATGAAAAACTCATCCCTATGACTTTTGCTAATAATTGTTAGCTTTGACAAATAGTTACAAATTGATAAAAGATTAGCTTTTAAAAGCTGAGAACCAAAATTTTTATATTCGTTTAAATCTACATTAGTAAAAAAACCAGTTAGTTGTTGATGCAATAGTTCTAAATCGTTTTTTGATTCTATATTTTTTGAAACAAAATCATCATTTTGTAATAAAGATTTCAGGTAAGCTGTTGAGGAGTTGCTGAATTGAAATGTAAATTTAACTTTAGGTTGATCAAGCTTGTTGAAAGATGCACTTTTATTAAAGTATCTAATTAATCGATTTGTCCGTTGAGCAATTATTTTTTTACTCCCTTTTACATATTGCGACAGAGACATGTCATAAATAAAAGAATTCGATTTTCGCTTGATTGAAAAATCATTAGTCTCTACGCCTGTTAAATTGTTTGCTTTAATAAGTTTTATTTTATGACGCTTAGTGAGTTTGGATATATCTTTTTCAAAAACATAGTATTCATTACTTAATACTGATTTTTCATTCAGGTATAGATTTATAGCACAGATATGGTATTTTTTATTAGAACTATCGAACCATACAATAATGCCACTAGAATCTGTACCTCCATATGCCACTTCTATAAAATCAAGTATAGTGCTTTTACCAACACCATTTTTACCGATTATGGCACTACATTCTAACCCTCGATAATAATCAAGCTCATTAGGACAGAAATTTAAAGTTAATTCTTCATTTAAATACTTACACTTATGGGAACCATTAATTGGAATATCAATGTTCTCTAGTGCTCTATGATTTTCAATATAGAGGTAAGCTAATTTCATTCGGTTATCATCAGAATGCTGTTTTTTGTCAATGTTTAATGATAGCAAAATATAGAGAAATAGTGAAGAGGTGCCATATTGCTACTAGCTCACACCTTACTAATTTAGTAATGCTGTTGACTCGTTTCTGTCCAAAAATGTTTGTGTTGTCACATGTTGTTAGAGCCTAATTAAATATGAATATGGACTTAATTCGTAGACAAGTTTGATTAGGTATGAAAAGCGAACCCCTTCGGGTTCGCAAGTAAGTGGCTAACGCTTAACATTACTGCTGAATGTTAGCTTAAGCTTCGGCTTCAATAATCTGCTCAGCCCAGAATTGTTCGGCAGCGTCAAAATAGAGAATCGGGGGCAACCCGAATATCTGTTGAAACTCCGCGGTGAACAACTCGCAAAAGGCAGAAATATCATCTTTATACATCAACAATAGCATCATCATTTCCAAGCCCATTAAATACTGAGTATCAAACTCAGCATGTTCCTCAAGAAGCGATTTACTGATGCTAATGCCTAAGTGTTGTCCTTTGATGTCGCGATGAAGATAGATATATCGAGTGAATTGTAAGGCTCTAGGATCGTTATCATTTTCGTCAATGTCAGCGAGTAACAAGACGGTACTATGATCATCCCAAGGGCTTTTTGATTTTCGTTGATATACGCGAATAAACGGTGACTGACTCATTATTAACTCCTCGTTATTGTCCTTATCAATAACTAGAATTGGGCACCGGAAATTCTGTCGGTTCAGGGGTTAAGTTTAACGTTTTAAGTAAGAATCCCTTCTTAGCCTTTTGCTGGTAACTAATCTTCCCCTCAATCTGCTAGTTTGTATTTTTCAACAAACATGTACCTAGGGTACTAAGTAATTGCAATTTATAAACTCTGCTTCTATAGTTGGTTTAATTTACTCTATATTTTGGTACTTATGGTGCAACTATGTCATCAAAAATAAACTGGCTTATTAATCATACGAGTCCTGGTGCGGTAGTGCTTCAGTCGTGGTTGACACAAAATGAGATCAGCTCATCTTTGGTGAGAAAATATGTGCAGAGTGGTTGGTTGTACAAGATAAGTGCGGGGGTTTACGTTCGTCCTGAGTCAACAGGCAAGTTACAGCCTCATTGGGTTGAAGCGCTCAAGGCTGTGAATGAGCAGCTAAAGCTTCCTGTTCACCTTGCGGGAGTCAGTAGCCTAACGCATCAAGGGCTTAGTCATTATCTTCAACTAAGCAGCGAGCAAGTTTGGGTTGGCTGTCAAAGTAAGCAGGCGTTGCCAAAGTGGTTCCGCGAATTGGAGGAGCAAAATTGGCTTTTCTATACCAGTAGCAAGCTGACCCAAACGTTGGAAAAAGACTTTATTACTATAGGGGTGAACAATAGGGAAGTTAAGGCAAGTTGTGCGGAGCTTGCAGCCTATGAGGTCGTCAATGCCATTGGCAAACATATTAGTTTTGAGCATGCCGCGGAGCTGTTTCAAGGGTTAGTGAATCTCAGCCCACGTAAAATACAGTCAATACTGAATCGAAGTGAAGCCGTACAAGCTAATCGCGTATTTCTCTTTTTAGGCCACTACTATCAACACCAGTGGAGCAAAAGGCTAGATGAGCAGCAAATCACGCTTGGTGCGGGAAAGCGTCAGGTGGTGGCTCATGGCCGTTACGATGGACGGTATCAAATAACAGTGCCTGCATCGTTTATTAAGGCAGAAGAAAATCAGTATGAATAAGTCATCGATATACTACCAGCAAGTGACCTTGCTTATTCGGATGCTGCCGCTCGTCGCCCAAGAGAAGGTATTTGCCCTAAAGGGCGGTACGGCTATCAACCTATTTGTGCGCAACTTCCCACGCTTATCGGTCGATATCGATTTGGCTTATCTTCCTTTGGAGCCAAGGGAACAAGCGCTACAAAGTGTGAAGGAAGCGCTTGGTCGTTTGACTGCGCAGATCAATCTACAACCGAACCTTAGTGCAGTATTTCAAGACAATAAATATGATGAGCTCAGGGTTGTCGTGACAAGTGATAGAGTCACAATAAAAATTGAAGTCTCTCCTGTTGCGAGAGGTACGCTACACAAAGCGGTATTAATGCCAGTCGTTGAGTTAGTTGAAGAAGAATTTGGGTATGCAGAGATCCCCGTCGTAAGCCTGCCTGATCTATACGGTGGTAAGTTATGTGCAGCGATGGATAGGCAGCACCCAAGGGATCTTTTCGATGTGAAAATGCTGCTGGCGGAAGAGGGGATCAGTCGAGAGATTTTAGTCGGCTTTCTCACTTATACACTTAGCCATCCAAGGCCCATTAATGAAGTGATGTCTCCACGCTGGAAACCGCTTGATGAAAGCTTTCAAACTGAATTCAATGGAATGACGACAAAGCCGATTAAACTCGATGAGCTTATTTTAACTCGCTCAGAAATGCTGACAGCGTTGCAGCATCACTTTACTGCAAAAGACAGAGACTTTTTATTATCCTTTAAACAGGGTCAGCCTGATTGGTCATTGTTTGATGAACCGAGCGTCGCGGCACTACCTGCGGTGAGATGGAAGTTATTGAATATCCAAAACCTAGCGAAAAATAAATCCAAGCATCAAGAACAACTCATTAAACTGGCTGATGTATTGGAGACGTGGGTTGCAGGTCGGATACTGTAATGTGCAGTGTATTGCCGATTTTATCTGATAGTTCGCTGTTTGTGGGCGTTGGCGACTTAGATTGAGCTAAGGCAATAAGCAAATAAAAAAAGCGAACCGTGAGGTTCGCGAGTAGGTGATTATTGAGGCGCGTTAGATTGCACTTCAATAATCTGCTTTTCCCAATATTGCTCCGCGGCTTCAAAGTAGACTGTCGGGTGATACCCTAAGACATACTCAAACTCTGCGGCAAATAATTGGCAAAAATTTTTTATATCATCAACATACATGAGCAAAAGCTGCATCATTTCTAAGTCGTTTAAAAACTGAGAGCTAAACTCAGGATGCTCCTCAAAAATAGATTGGCTAATAGAACATGTCCATCTATATTTAAGTGAAGATAAATGTAGCGTGTAAACAGCAGCTCTATTGATGTTTGGTCGTTCAGTTTAATATCTGCAAGCAACACGACTTTGCAGTGTTCATTCCGAGGACTAAATGTTTTAAGCTGATTTACATGAATAAAAGTTGAGTGTTCCATTTGTTACTCCTATTGGTTTGGCCTTTCAACTTTTACTTAGGTCTGCACCATGGAAATTAGCCCTGTTTGCATAAATTGCTCAGCAAATGAAATTGCGAGTTCAATCTGAACGACGGACATTTTTTCACGCACTAAGCGTTGTTTAAGCATGTGCAGGAGTATTTCTTGCTCAACGTTGTCCTCGTAAGAAAAGGTGTTGCTATCAGGCATCTCTTTTTTAATTACATAGGTCATCAATTCGAAGACCATCAGCAGATTGTGGGCTTGTTGTTCAAACGCAGTCGATTGCATCATCGTGGTTTCTCGCTTTGCAGGAAAGTATGTCCTGAATAACTAGAAACGCACGATGAGAATTTCATTGTTCTGTCGTTAAATTTATACCGTCATATTCTGAGTTACGAGATTTTGACGTTACTTCGTACCTGCTACTAGTGCTCTGGCCTGAAGGATCTCGTTATCTACCATCTCGGAGTATTGAGTGTAACAACGCTTGATATCCAAATCCGTATGATGCGAATATCGCAACGTTGTCGTGACATTTCCATGGCCAAGGAACCGTTGCGTTTTAAAGATATCATGGCCCCCAGATTGAAAATGTGTCGCAGATGTATGACGAACAGTTGTAAAGTCAAAGTGTTCAAAACTCAGCGTTTTTTTGAAGTTTTTGACTAATTTACTGTAGTCTACTAGGTGTGATTTATGATCAATTGGATTAGGGAAAAGCCATTGACTTTTTGAGGAGTGAATTGGGTGTTGTAACCATTCTTTAATAATAACATCGAGGCCATTACACAATGGAGTGTATTGTGGCTGCTTAACTTTTCCCTTATCTCCTCGAATAATCAGCATGTTACTTTCCCAATAAATATCTGTTTTTTTGATTTTTAGTGCATAGCTCGGCCTTAACCCTAAGTAGATGCAAATTAAAATTAGAGGTGTCAGGTAGTCGTAGAACGGGCAGGAACCTATTTTTCCAAGCAGTTTGTTCCGGTCTCGTACAAATAATTTTTGGTAAATTTCTACTCGCTCTTCTTGGCTGTAATATTTATGCACCAAGTTTTTGGGAATAAATTTAAGCTCGCTGGTGTGAATGATCTCCTCCGGAATTTTATAATTATGAAATGGTGATGCGGAAGCGGATCGTAAAGCTGCTCTGAGTGATGAAATTGCGCCTTTAAGTGTTGATTCTGCCAAATCATATGGACATTCACTTTGTTGTTTCTGTTTTGTTGTTAGCTTTCTGATATGGCTTTCCTTCCAGAGAATTAGTAATTTTAAGTCTATTTTATCAATAGGATATGCTAGGAATTGTTTGAAGTGATAACGGATGATATTGATTTTATTTCGCGCTGTTTTTGGGTTTTTTGATATCAAAACCACTTCATATTCTTTCAGATACTCATCAAGCGTTAGGAGATTTGTGGAGGTCAAGTGGAATTGAGGTTTGGCGAGTTTAAGTAGATGAGCTGAAATAACGTTATCCAAATCTTGTTTTGGCGTAAGGTCGCAAATTTTCCTTGTTTTCAATTTCCCCGTGCCGCTTTCTCTCACTCTGCTATAAAAACTCATGGCTGCTAGGCTGTTGGGGACTAGCTCGTTAGTATCGTTATTTTGGAAGTTTTTGATATCTAAAATCCGAATGTAAAAGTTAGGTATATCTTTTACTGAAACGGTCAGAAACTTTCGTTTACTTGAGTGCCATTCGTGAACAACCTGGATCAATTTAAGGTCTTTGTTCTGCGGCTCATTTCCGCTCCCGCTGACATTGAAGGTTTTGTGAAACTGTTGAATGACATCGTCGTTTGGCGCTCCCACAATAATCAGGTTGAATGTATGAAGTAGAAGATCCCACATAAGTTGGTAGAGTTTCATTTGTTTTGCCTTTTGTTGTTTAAGATGGCAATAGCATGCAAATTTTTTTCAAAAGGCAGAAATTTCGATTATGCATAAAAAAATTAATGAGGAGTGTGCACAAGATTTCTAGACCAAACATAATCGTTTTTTTTGTTTTTTTTACGCACCAGATATTCTTCGCGGGTCTACCCACTAGGAGTTATTTGATGTCAGATGTAAGGCTATACACCGAAAAACAAACCGCGATGAGGTTGTCTATGTCAGTTAGCGCATTACAGAAGAGTCGAGCTAAGGGCTCAACTGCAATTGAGCTGGGGCATGCACCAAGCTTTATTAAGATTGGTAGTCTTGTACGCTACACGGCCGAGGATATTGAAAATTTTATTTCTTCAGCAAAGCAATATGCACTTGAGTCAGAATCGAAGTCCTCGACCAAAGAGCAAAATCTTGGAACCGTGATGTGGGGAAATACGGGGGGGAATGAGAGGACAGATAATAGTCAACATGTAGAAATGGTAGTTGAAGACTCTATGGAGGGGCGGCTGATAAAGGAAAAAAAACCTAAATGTTGGCTGACGGGTATTGGCTTATAGCATGTTGATATTGGGCCTAATCCTTTATTTCTTTGCTCTCAGGCCCATTGAACTTCTATAAGTTGCATACGCTTTATCAGGTAAGTAAGCATTATTAAAAAATGCTGTAATTGGACGAGTTGAACACTGGACTCGTCAAGATTGATACTTTCATCTTAAGCGACGCGTTAGAGCGTCGCTTTACTCTTTTCGGGTCATCTTCAGCTTCGTTTTTTTGCACTCTATTAACTCCCTAACTTTTATCATTCTAAGATGCTGACACGACCTAATGCGTGTTCCATTTTAGGCAGAATAAATTTGTAGCTTGAATTGCCTTGAAGATTGGCTAGACTGATGTTTTGCACCCTTTTGCATGGGGTTGCATGCAGTTTGTGCGATATAGGTGCGATCGTTCCTAGGTTCAGGTATTTCGAAGGTGAGAATGGGTGTGCTTTAGATACAAAAAAGCCCATTGAATCAATGGGCTTCTTCGTTGTATTGGGTGGTGGCCCCTCACGGACTTGAACCGTGGACCTAACGATTATGAGTCGTGTGCTCTAACCAACTGAGCTAAGGGGCCGACTTAAGGTAATCGTCATTACCTGAAGCGGGTGGAAGTATACTAAGCTTACTTACGCTTGTCACCCGTGTTTTGGCTTGAAATACACACAACTGATTCAATTGGTTATCTGTTAATCAACTTAAATGTAATCGTCGCCTAAATTTAGGGCTTCGATACTGTGCTGATGTCGATATTAGCGTATGAGAGGCAATAAAAAGCCCTGCATAGGCAGGGCTTCAAATCTTACTTAGCTGACTTTAGGCTGGTAACGGCCTATTCATCTAGGAATGATTTTAAGATTTCTGAGCGTGAAGGGTGACGCAGTTTGCGCAGTGCCTTAGCTTCAATCTGACGAATACGTTCACGGGTTACGTCGAACTGCTTACCCACTTCTTCAAGAGTGTGGTCAGTGTTCATATCGATACCAAAACGCATACGCAGTACTTTCGCTTCACGGGCGGTTAGACCTGCTAACACTTCGTGTGTGGCGTTTTTCAAGCTTTCGCTGGTCGCTGAGTCCAGTGGTAGTTCGAGGGTCGTATCCTCGATAAAATCACCTAAATGCGAATCTTCATCGTCACCGATTGGAGTTTCCATGGAGATAGGTTCTTTGGCGATTTTCAGTACCTTACGGATCTTATCTTCCGGCATCATCATACGCTCAGCCAGTTCTTCAGGAGAAGGCTCGCGGCCCATTTCCTGTAGCATTTGGCGAGAGATACGGTTCAGCTTGTTGATCGTTTCGATCATGTGTACTGGAATTCGAATGGTACGCGCTTGGTCGGCAATAGAACGAGTAATCGCCTGACGGATCCACCAAGTTGCATAGGTCGAGAACTTGTAACCACGACGGTATTCGAATTTATCCACGGCCTTCATCAAGCCAATGTTACCTTCTTGGATTAAGTCCAAGAATTGCAGACCACGGTTGGTGTATTTCTTCGCGATAGAAATTACCAGACGTAAGTTTGCTTCAACCATTTCTTTCTTCGCACGGCGGGCTTTAGCTTCACCGATTGACATACGACGGTTGATGTCTTTAATGGCTGAAATCGCTAAGCCGGTTTCTTCTTCAACTGCTGCAAGCTTAGTACGACAACGGATCACGTCGTCTTCAACCATTCTTAGGCCTTCGGCATAAGGTTTAGTTGAGGCTTTTTCAGTGTTGAACCAATCGAGGTTGGTTTCGTTGCCAGTGAAGAATTTAACAAAATTTTTCTTCGGCATTTTGGCTTGTTCAACGCATAGTTTTAACACTAAACGTTCTTGAACACGCACGCGATCCATCATAGTGCGCATGCTTTTTACTAAACGGTCAAACTGTTTAGGTACTAAGCGGAATTCTTTGAAGATTTCACCAATTTCGAATAGTGCTTTTACCGATTCTGGGTGTTCACGGCCCTTAGCTTCGATAATTTTCAGTGCACTTTCGTAGGCGGTTCTCAGTTGAGCGAATCTTTCGCGTGCTTCTTCAGGATCTGGCCCTTTGTTGCCTTCTTCTTCATCTTCACTGTCTTCGTCATCTTCGTCATCTTCATCGTCCAGCTCTTCTTCAGATAATTCTGAGCCGATGTGAGTTGCTGTCGGTGCGACGTCTTCTTCGTCCGGGTTAACAAATCCAGAGATAATATCAGATAGGCGCAGTTCGTCGGCTTCAAATTGGTCGAATTGCTCAAGGATCATCGCGATCGCTTGCGGGTACTCGGCGACTGAACTTTGAACTGTGTTGATGCCTTCTTCGATGCGTTTGGCGATAACAATTTCGCCTTCGCGGGTCAGAAGCTCAACGGTACCCATTTCACGCATGTACATGCGCACGGGATCGGTTGTGCGGCCAAGTTCGCTTTCTACTGTTGCGAGTGCGGCAGCGGCTTCTTCAGCGGCATCTTCGTCTGTGTTGTCTTCCGACATCATCATGTCATCGGCATCTGGGGCTTCTTCGAATACCCGGATACCCATGTCATTTATCATCTGGATAATATCTTCGATCTGGTCAGAATCGACCATGTCTGCAGGTAAGTGATCGTTCACTTCTGCATAGGTTAAGTAACCTTGCTCTTTACCTTTGGCAAGCAACAGCTTAAGTTGCGACTGCGGAGTATGATCCATAGATATCATCCAAGTTGGGAAACTGTTACAACGACGGACACTTAGCATGAGCTAAGTGCCGCGCAAATCGTCAATTATAGCCGTGTGCACATGTCTGTGCTAGTCACTGGGACAGTGAATGAGGACATTTTTGCCTCAGTTTAACCCTTTCATGACTGAGATCAGCTTCGAGAGCTGCATCTTCTCTTCTTTAGTATGAGTCTGTTTTAGACTCAATTCCTGATATCGTTGTTCAATATATTGATTGTTCAACCAAACCAGGGTTTGTTTAAACTTTTCGAGCAAGTTTTCATCCGCCACTTGATGGTCCCATTGGGCCAATTTATGGAGAGTGCCGCTGTAAGGGTGCTCTCTGAATTGTTCAAGTAGTTGTGCGCTGTTTAACGTTTGCTCTCGAGTCATCTCCAATAACAGTGGCAGCAATTCTATGCCTGGCATCTGCAAGTGGGCGAGTGCGGGTTGTGGGGGTAAGCCCATACCCAGTTTAGGATGTTGTACTAGCAGTGCGATGGCGAGTCGCAATGGTGTACCGCGTCCTTTTAATCCTTTATTTGCCATTGGTTTAGCTTGTTTCACGCTAAAGCCTAGCTTCTTTTTCATATCTTCTGAGCTGTTCATTCCTAACTTGTGAGCTAAGTTCTCAAGCAGTAAATTTTGCAGCACAGTGTCTTGAATTTTTTCAATTAAGATAAAAGCTTGTTTCGCTAAGTTGCCTTTATCTGTACCGTATTTTGTCGCTAACGTATCAAACAAAAACTCGGGTAGTGCAATGGCTGAAACCATTAAGGTTTCAAATGCATCTTTACCAATCTTACGTACCATAGAATCAGGATCTTCGGCCTGAGGCAGGAACATAAATCGCACTTGATCGCCTGGCTTTAATAATGGCAATGCCGTTTCCAAGGCACGCCAAGCCGCTTCAGTACCCGCTCTGTCGCCGTCGTAACAGCAAATCACTTCTTTAGCGCTGCGCAGCAAAAGCTGAAATTGCTCCGCCGTCGTCGAGGTGCCTAATGATGCGACAGCATAATCGACACCAAATTGCGCCAACGCCACCACATCCATATAGCCTTCAACGATCAGTACTTTGTCAGGATCGCGATAGCGTTGCTTTAGTTCATAGAGACCATAAAGCTCATTGCCCTTATGAAATATGGGCGTTTCTGGAGAATTCAAGTATTTGGGTGTGCCATCACCTAAAACTCTGCCACCAAAACCAATGACTCGTCCGCGTCTGTCGCGAATAGGAAACATGAGGCGGTCACGAAATCTGTCGTAACGTTTCCCACTGTCGTTGCTAATTAACATACCCGCAGTCAGTAACTTATCCTGCGCATCTTGATTCTGACGATAGCGGCCCAATAAGCCGTCCCAACCGTCTGGCGCAAAGCCAATACCAAAATGTTCGACTACATCATAGGATAAACCGCGATAGGCAAGATAATCGATAACTTTTTGTTTATCTTGGTGTTGTCTAAGTTGGTTTTGAAAGTAAAGGCTCGCTTCTTCCATGAGTTGGTATAAGTCACGACTTAAACCGTCATCATGTCGCTTGCCTGTGCCTTGTTCTCTGGGAACCTCTAATCCAAGCTGGCCCGCCAAATCTTCAATGGCATCAATAAAATCGAGTCGGTCATACTCCATCACAAAATCGATGGCGTTGCCGTGAGCACCGCAGCCAAAGCAATGATAGAACTGTTTATCACGGCTGACGGTAAACGAAGGTGATTTTTCGCTATGAAAAGGACAACAGGCCGAGTAGTTCTTACCCGCCTTTTTCAAGGGCACCTTACGATCGATAAGTTCGACTATGTCAGTGCGAGCGATTAGCTCATTGATAAAATCACGAGGTATTGCCATTGAGTGCTTAAAATCCCGCCTTGCGCGAATTTAAACAAACAAGCCGCGCATAGGCACGGCTTGTTCATACAGTGAAACGCTAATTATTGCAATTTAGCACGGATCATAGCGCCGATAGCGCCCATGTCTGCACGTCCTTGCACTTTAGATTTCAATGCTCCCATTACTTTGCCCATATCCGCCATGGCGGATGCACCTACTTCTACAATAGTTGCATCGATGAGCGCCGCGACTTCCGCCTCTGTAAGAGGGGTAGGCAGGAAAGCTTCAATAACTTGAATCTCTGCTGCTTCCACGTCGGCCAACTCGTTACGACCCGCTGCTTCAAATTGAGCAATCGAGTCACGACGTTGTTTCACCATTTTGGTTAAGACCGCTATAACCTGTTCATCAGTCAGAGATTCGCGGGTATCCACTTCAATCTGTTTGATGGCGGCTAATGCCATACGAATAGTGCTCAAGCGCGCCTTCTCTTTGGCGATCATGGCCTGCTTCATGTGGTCTTTTAGCTGATCAATTAGGCTCATATGAGATTAATATAAACGTACGCGACGTGCGTTTTCGCGAGAAAGCTTCTTAGCTAAACGTTTAACTGCAGCTGCTTTTGCGCGCTTACGTGCAGTAGTTGGCTTCTCGTAGAATTCACGAGCACGCACGTCGGCTAAAATACCAGCTTTTTCACAAGAGCGCTTGAAACGACGCAGAGCTACGTCGAATGGTTCGTTTTCACGTACTTTAATAATTGGCATACGCCATCACCCCTTAGGTGTAGGTTGTTCTGGTTCAATTACTCGAACCAAGTCTATTTAAAATGGTGCGGAATTTTATACCGAGACACCTAGGCTTGTAAAGCCCTAAAACTGAGCTCAGTCCTATAGTGGACTCAATATGGTCTGCGCGACTGGAGTAATCGAGCGCTTGCAGGTAGAATTAGCGCCCTTTTGTTAGCAATTGATGAGACACCATGCGGGTTCTAGGTATTGAAACATCTTGTGACGAGACAGGTATCGCCGTCTATGACGATGAACTGGGCTTATTATCGCACACTTTATACAGTCAAGTTAAGCTGCATGCCGACTATGGTGGTGTGGTGCCTGAGTTGGCGTCGCGTGACCATGTACGCAAAATTGTGCCGCTTATTCGTCAAGCGCTGAAAGATGCGAATACAGAAATGGCTGATCTCGACGGGATTGCCTACACCAAGGGCCCAGGTTTGATTGGTGCTTTGCTTGTCGGTGCCTGTGTGGGGCGCTCACTGGCTTTCGCTTGGGACAAGCCTGCAATCGGTGTGCACCATATGGAAGGGCACCTTCTGGCGCCTATGCTCGAAGATGACGCGCCTGAGTTCCCCTTTGTGGCCTTATTAGTTTCTGGTGGCCATTCAATGTTGGTTAAAGTCGAGGGTATTGGCCGTTATGAAGTATTAGGTGAGTCCGTTGACGATGCCGCGGGTGAAGCATTCGATAAAACGGCCAAGTTAATGGGGCTGGATTATCCCGGCGGTCCGCGCTTAGCGAAACTGGCCGCTAAAGGCTTACCTGCAGGCTATAAGTTCCCGCGTCCTATGACCGACAGACCCGGACTCGATTTTAGTTTTTCGGGTTTAAAAACCTTTACCGCCAATACCATTGCCGCTGAACCTGACGATGAACAAACGCGCGCCAATATTGCCCGTGCCTTTGAAGAAGCCGTGATTGATACGCTAGCGATTAAATGTCGCCGTGCGCTGAAGCAAACTGGCTATAACCGCTTAGTGATCGCCGGTGGCGTGAGCGCGAATACGCGTTTAAGGGAAACCTTGGCTGAAATGATGAACTCGCTAGGTGGACAAGTGTTTTATCCCCGCGGTGAGTTTTGTACCGATAACGGCGCCATGATTGCCTTTGCGGGATTGCAGCGTTTAAAGGCGGGACAACACGAAGATTTAGCGGTAAAAGGTCAACCTCGATGGCCATTAGATACCTTGCCACCTGTGGCATAACACGCCTTTGATGCCGATGTATTGATGCTGAAATAAAAAACTGCGCTTTTAGCGCAGTTTTTTATTGGGGTAATTTTATTGGGCGTAATGTCATCTCAAGATTTTTTAGGACGCTTCTTGCGTGACACTTTAGATTCTTCACCCTTGAGTAAGCGCTGAATATTGTCTTTATGGCGAATGATGATAAGTGTCGACAACATGGCAACGGGAATGGTGAATCTGTCGTCTAGCCACCAAGTATAAAGGGGCGCCAGTAAAGCGGTAAGGATTGCTGCAAGGGACGAGTAGCGGCTAATTAACAATAGGACGACCCAAGATGCCATTAAGCAAATCGCTAAATCATCGCCGATGGGAGCCATAGCGCCAAAGGCGGTAGCAACGCCTTTGCCGCCTTTAAAGCCAAAAAATACCGGATAAATATGCCCAAGGCATGCGGCGATGGCGATGAGCCCGAGTGACACTGCATCTATGCCCATGAGATAAGCTAAATAAGAAGGCACGGCACCTTTGAGCATGTCGAAAAACAGCACCATGGCAGCCGAACTCGCGCCGCCAATTCTTAGTACATTGGTGGCGCCTGGATTGCCTGAACCTTGCAATCTTGGATCAGGTAGACCTCTCATCCTACAAACCAGCACGGCACTTGAGATTGAACCCGCCAAGTAGGCGGCCAAAATCATCAAAAGTGTCTGTGTTAATGGACTCACATTGGTTTCCTTACGCGTCTTAAGGTATTATCGCGCAACAATTTAAAAAGCTGACTCAGTTGTCAATCCCGCTATAGGTTTATGCGATAACTCGCCCAGTTGGGGCTGAGATATTTTCTGAATGAGCAAATCCTTTTAGGGCGTTATCCTACTGTGGATTGGCTCGAGTAGAAAGTAAATTAGTTATCTGTCAGAAGATTGCAGATTATACAGCTAGGATCGCTTTTAGCTTATCAGACCTCATAGTAGTCAGTTAGTTGGAGAAAGCATGGATAAGGTACTTATACGGCAATTGCGCATTGATACTGTGATTGGTGTCTATGAGTGGGAAAAGAAAATCCATCAGAGCCTGTTATTAGACTTAGACATGGCGTGGGATAATAAACCTGCCGCAGCGACGGATGATTATCAATATGCGCTGTGCTATGAGACTGTTTCCAATCGATTAACCCAACTTGTTACTGAGCATCCAATCGAGTTAATCGAAACGGTTGCCGAGCGAGTGGCCGATTGCCTACTTCAAGAATTTAACGTGACTTGGGTGAAAGTTGTCGTGATGAAGCCAGGCGCGGTAGCAACTGCAGCTTCGGTTGGCGTCGAGATTGAACGTTCACGTTAGATGAGTACTTGATCAACTGCGCTATTGATTGAGAAATAGTGTTTATCTTCAGATAAATCGGACATTAACATGGCACGTATTTATATCAGTCTGGGTAGCAATATCGAGCCTGAACAGCATCTGCAAGCAGGATTAACATCGCTGCGAGCGTGTTTCGGGCCGCTGCGCCTCTCTTCTATGTATGAAAGTGAAGCGGTAGGTTTTAGTGGCACTAATTTTTTGAATATGGTTGCTAGCGCTGAAACGGATCTTAATATAGCGGCGGTAGTTGCACAGTTTAAGCAAATCGAGCAGAATCACGGCCGGCTTGCCGGGGCAAAGAAATTTAGCCCAAGAACCTTAGATTTGGATCTGCTGCTTTATGACCATGTGGTATGCCAAACGCCTGTTGTGCTGCCCCGTGCTGAGATAGTCAATAATGCCTTTGTGTTATGGCCATTAGCCGAGTTAGCGCCGGAATTGATTCATCCCGTGGTAGATAAAAGCTATGCAAGTTTGTGGCAAGAGTATGACAAAGATTCACAGCGACTTTGGCCTGTGACGTTTGAATGGCCCCCAGGGCTGACGTTTTAATTTATTGATAGGATTGTCATGGATACGTTTCAGGTCATTATTTTAGCGCTTATTCAAGGGCTAACCGAGTTTTTACCTATTTCTAGCTCGGCCCACTTAATTTTACCCGCACAGCTTTTAGGTTGGGAAGACCAAGGCTTATCCTTCGATGTAGCGGTGAATACGGGGTCGTTATTTGCTGTGGTGATTTATTTTAGACACGAGTTATGGGCTATGTTTAATGCTTGGATTGCGAGCATTTTCAAAGGTCAACAATCTGAAGACAGTAAGCTGGCATGGTGGATTATTCTGGCGACCTTGCCTGCGGTATTTTTTGGTTTTCTGGCAAAGGATTTTATCGCGACTCATCTACGTAATGCTGAGGTTATCGCGGTCACGACAGTGGTATTTGGTTTATTGTTGTGGTGGGCCGATAAGATGTCGCGCCGCGATTTAACGGTTTATCAGACTGGCTGGCGTAAAGCCTTGTTAATTGGTTTCGCGCAGGCACTGGCTTTGATCCCAGGGACTTCGCGCTCTGGTGCCACTATGACAGCGGCGCTGATGTTAGGCTTGAGTCGTGATGCTGCGGCCCGCTTTTCATTCTTAATGTCAGTGCCTGTGAGTTTAGGGGCGGCGATTTTAGTGGGTAAAGATCTGGCGAAAAGTGAGCTTCCGATTGATTATCAAGCGTTAATTCTAGGAACTCTGATTTCGTTTGTTGCCGCTTATGCCTGTATTCATTACTTCTTAAAAATCATCAGCCGCATGGGAATGACCCCATTTGTAATCTATCGTTTAGCACTGGGTGCCATCTTGTGTGGATTTATCTTCTTGTAGTTACACGAGTTTGGTCATCATAGGCAGATAATAAATAATAGAATCGGGTCAAGTACCCGATTTTTATTTTTGGAGCTTCCTCATTTTCTGAAGCTTAACTCATTTTGGAGCTTTATATGGGTCTCGAATATCAGTGTCCAACCTGCGGACTTGCGTTAAAACAACACAAAGCCTCCCAAGGTTTTTATTGTGTTAATAAGCATCACTTCGATCGAAATGAGCAAGGATATTGGGTTTTTACTAAACCACAACGTCAAAAGCCGACTGGTGATACGCGCGAGCAAGTTAGAGCTAAGCGTTTTCTGCTCGAATCAGGCATCTTTTCGCCTTTAATCGATAAACTGGCTGAGATAATCACCAGTTCTATCATACCTGATGCTTGTTTATTGGATTATGAATGCGCTGAGGGCTTCTTCTTGCGTGCTTTAGCTTCCAAGCTGGCTGAGGTCGAAAATCCGCTAAACGTCCAGTACGTGGGCGTAGCGGACGCAGAAAATGCTATTTTTGCTGCAGCGAAGGCGCAGACTCCTGGGATCTTGTGTTTAAGTTCCTCTAAAAAATTACCCTTTGCCGATAATTGTGTGGATTTTATTACTGTTATTGATCGGCCGTTAAAGGGAAAAGAGTCTGTTAGGATATTGAAAGACGATGGGACCATGTTACTGGTTATGCCTGGGCCACGACACCTATGGCAACTCAGGGAATATATTTATTCTGACTTGTCTGAAAAACCTTTCAAAGTGAATTTACCCTCAGCATTATCGGTAAAAGAGACTCAGGCACTGAGCTTTACCTTATCTGTTACCGGTGAGCAGGCATTAACGCTGTTGGATATGGCACCTTATGCATGGCGTGCAAATGACAAGATGAAGCACGATATTCAGGCTAATCATTTTGAGTCGCTGGAAATTGACTATGTATTAGTCTTAGCACATAAACGTGTGAGTGAGTCGTTATAGGTTAAAATCTGCAGTTGATGCGGTTAATTTTAAACCAATTCATAGGCTTGGCTCGATAGCTTTGAGATGTTTAATAAGGCTATATTACTCAAGTCTATGATTCTGTTTGACGTTTTTATGTTGCTTTTATGTTGGATGGGCCGAAGCTGTTATTATTTTTAACTTTAGGCCTTTTTGTTCTGTGACAAATACAACCTTCTTATTGCCTTTGTTTCCCATGTAGCCTCGATTTTTGTCAATAGCTTTTCTTTAAAAGAGAAATATTATTATTTTATAAAAAACCATTTTTTAAGATAAACGAGACTGGCTTTTAAGAATACTTAAAAGTTTAAATGAGAAGCTTAGATTAATAACGAAGGTTTTAATTAAAAGACGAATGGGATCCGTTTATACAGGCGCATACAAAAGTTAACTTTTTAAGGGTATAGCCTTTAAAGATGCGTTTGGAAATTTAAAGTCAATTTTGCATTTTTGTATTACGGGATTGGCAATCTTGGGTATCAATACCTTGAATGACAGGCATAAAAAAAGGCTTAGATTGATGTGCTTATCGCTTTCATCTTTCTTAAGCCTTTTGTCTTAACTTACTAAACAGTAAGCTAAATTACCTTTCATTACTTCTTGTAACGAGAAGCAACGTTGTCTAAACGGTCGTTTGCGCGTTTAGCTTCTGCTTGTGCGTCCATAGATGCTGCTTTTGCATCTTTAACGTCTGCAGACAGTTTGCTTTGCTCTGATTTCAGAGAACCAACATCAGCTGACAATTGATCAACTTTGTTGCCCAGAGTTGCAACGCTTTCTTCCAGAGCAGTAGTGTTCGCGCAACCACCTAGTAGGGCAGTCATTGCTAAACCAGCAATCATCAGTACTTTTTTGTTCATTGTAAAAAATCCCTTAAAATAGGTTGGATTTGAATGTTTCGTTACTTTGTAAGCGAAACTGCCTAATTATGACATAGCTATTTTAATTTGCTACGAATATTAATGTGTTTAACCACTATAGGCATATAAATTTTTTTTAAAAGCTTTTTTTATAAGTTATATCGACATTTCTAATCGTAAAGGAGGGCATTCTTCACTATAAAGTGATGCGCCACTTACAAATCCTTTACAAATTACCGTTCATCCGTCGGCAGTTAAGTTTGCATTTTTTGTTTAAACTGACTGACCGCTTCAATTCGACGTAAATTTAACGCCTGCTTTATCTCTGCGCCTTGGAAACCTGCGGCAATAATGGCGGCAATATCGACATTATTGGCGGCAAGGAAGCATTGAGTTAAATATTCACCCTGAGGGTAGGGGTTGTTTTCAAATCCTGTGCGACCACGCATATCGGCGATGCAGGCTAATATAAGCTGCGTCAAGCGCTCTGGCTTACGCCAAAAGTCAGCTTTATCGAATATTTTTACGATCGTTTCGGCTCTAAGCTCGAAGGCCTGATGAACGTTCTGATGTTGGTCACTGACGAGTAACGCAAGATCGCGGGTTTCGTTCGGCACTCGTAAGCGGGTGCAGAGCGCTTTTATCAGCGGCAAGCCCTTTTGGCCGTGACCGTGATGTTTAGGTAAATGCTCTTTTGGACTGAGGGCTTTGCCTAAATCATGTACGAGAGCGGCAAAACGAACGCTTTTATCATCAGTCAGAAGGGCGGCTTGGGCGAGCACCATTAAAGTATGCACACCGGTATCAATTTCAGGATGCCATTTTTCTGGTTGAGGAACGCCAAATAAGGCAAAGATCTCAGGAAAGAGTACTTCAAGGGCGCCGCATTGGTGGAGTACCTCGAAAAAGACCTCGGGGTGAGGTCCGCCTAAGCTTTTATCGACTTCTTGCCAAACTCGCTCCGCTGTTAACGCGTTAAGCTCATCGCTTGCGCTAATTTGGCGCATCAGTGCCAGAGTTTCTGCGGCAATGTGAAATCCTAAGGCATGAAACCTTGCGGCAAAGCGGGCGACACGCAATATGCGAAGCGGATCTTCAACGAAAGCATCCGACACATGGCGCAATAGGCGCGCGTTAATATCCTCAATGCCATTAAAAGGATCGTATAAGTTGCCCTTTTCATCTTGGGCGATAGCATTGATGGTCAGATCTCGGCGCAACAAGTCTTGCTCTAAAGTCACATCGGGACTGGCATGGCAGCTAAAACCACCATAACCTAGTCCAATTTTTCGTTCTGTTCGGGCTAACGCATATTCTTGTTGGTTTTTAGGATGCAGAAATACCGGGAAATCTTTACCGACTTGGCGGTATCCCAGTTGCAACATTTGTTCTGGAGTCGCACCAACGACGAGGTAATCTTTGTCCTTGATAGGGAGATTGAGCAGGCTGTCACGCACAGCACCGCCGACGAGATATATTTTCACAGGCAAGATTCGGCTAATGTGTCATAAACATAGCTTATCATGCCCATTAAGGTGATAGATAAAGTCGTCGCGAGATATTTGCGCACTTATGTGTCACATTGATGTTGCGGATATTTTGACAATAACATTGGGACGCTTTAACGTGGGGCGTTATTTTTAAATTAGGATGATTGGTGGTATGTACAAGGCCTTTTACGGACTCAGCGATAACCCTTTTTCGATTGCACCCAATCCCCATTATTTGTTTTTGAGTGATAGGCACAGAGAGGCGTTGGCCCATTTAACCTACGGGTTAGGGGAAACGGGCGGCTTTGTGTTGCTAACAGGGGAGGTTGGCACGGGTAAAACGACGGTATCACGCTGTTTACTTGGGCAATTGCCCGATAATACCGACACCGCATTTATCCTTAATCCATCGCTAACAGAGCTCGAGTTGCTCGCCACGCTTTGCGATGAACTTAAGATTTCCTACGGAGACAATCCCACGCTCAAGCAGTTGACCGACCACTTGAGTCGTTTTTTATTGGACAATCACAGCAAAGGTCGTAATACCGTGCTCATCATCGATGAAGCGCAGCATTTACGCCCTGAGGTATTGGAGCAACTGCGCCTTCTGACCAATCTTGAGACGGACACCAAGAAGTTACTGCAGGTCATTTTAATCGGTCAGCCAGAATTACAGCTGTTATTGAAGCGCCAAGAGTTGCGCCAGTTAGCCCAGCGGATCACTGCTCGCTACCATTTATTACCGCTAAATGAAGATGAAATCGCCCTTTATGTATTGCATCGCTTGCAAGTGGCGGGACGATTTGAACCTTTGTTTACTCGCAAAGCCGTTAAGGTGTTACAAAAGTACAGTGGCGGCATCCCTCGATTAATTAACCTCTTATGTGAACGTTCGCTGATGGCGGGCTATGCGCAATCTCGGGTGCCCATCGATCATCATATGGTGCGGCAAGCTGCGGCTGAAGTATTAGGTGAAGAGGAGCCAACTCAGAATAGGTATCTTTGGCCGACAGCGACCGCTGCGGCGTTATTTGTCGCTTTTGGTGTTTCCTATTGGCTATTTACCGACAAGCCTGTCAATGCCGCGTCAGCGTCTAGTATGGCCCTTGAGTCAACGTCAGCAAATGTTGCTGCATCAAACACTCAAGCTTTGAGTGCGACCGAAGGAATGAGCAAGTTAGTACAACCCGTAGATCAGCAAAGCAGTCAGGTGTCTATTCCAGATCCCAATCAGCGCTTACTTAATGATGCGATTAATCAGAGTCGCGATATCGATACCGCCTTTGCGGGTTTGTTTAGCGTGTGGGGCAAAGTACCCTATAAAGGCTTAACCGCCTGTCAGTCTGCGGTTGAGCAAGGATTGTCTTGTTATCAGCAGCAAGGTAACTGGATGTCACTGACTCGGCTTAATTATCCGGCTGTGGTGTATTTGGTTGATGACAACCAACAGGATTTTTATGGCGCTGTGATTGCGGTGGATGGCGAGCAGTTACTGATGCAGTTAGGTGAACAACAACTTTGGGTCGATAGAGCTTGGTTCAATCAACATTTCAGTGGCACCTTCGAAATTTTATGGCAAGCCCCTAATTTGCCTATGATGGATATCAGTCAAAAATCGAGTCCAGGTCAACTGCAGTGGTTAGAGAATGCCTTGGCCCATGTGAATAATCGCAATGCTCGCAGGGTAAATCAATTCGATGTGCAGCTGGAAAACGATCTTAAAAGCTTCCAGAGCCAGCATGGCTTAAAAGCCGATGGTATTGCCGGAAATCAGACATTAGTGAGATTAAATTTGTATTTAAGTCAGCAAGGTCCACGTTTAACCGATAATGGGGCGCGCAGCTGATGTCCATTTTACTCGATGCCGTGACCCGCAATAAACAACAGCAGCAATCGCCTTTACCCGATGCAGTGATGACGCCAAGGGCGAATTACCCTCAGCCACGTAAATCAGGCGTGCCGATAGGTAAACTGTCTTTACTTGTTGTCGCCGTCGCCGCCGGAATTGGCGTCGCTTGGGGATTAAGTGTGTGGGACCAAACTCGTCATATTTCAACCGAACAAACTTCAACTCACAATGTGGCGGTGACAAAGGTATTGCCACCAACTGCATCTTCATTAGCTGTTTCGACAGCGGCTAAAAATGCGCTTCAGACTGCCTCGATAGAATCGGTTACTCAGCCGCAATCTGAGGGCAGTGCTGATACAGGTGTTCGACTCGCAGGCAAAGTGGCGCTGCCTCGGGCACAGACTTTGCCCGAGTTGACTGCATCATCGCAATATCAGGGCGGGGCGGTAGCAAACTCGGCTCAGGCTTCTAGCGCGAATATGAACAGCAATGCTGCTCAAAGTTACAATGTTCCTAAAAATAGTGTTCCTAACAACAGCGATCCGAATAATAGCGATTCCAGCTACGGAGACTATATGTCGACGTCAGCCCAAGTGGACGCAGCAAGTCGCGAAGTTACGTCTATGTCTACAGACACGCAAACACAGCAACCTATGATGTTAGGTGCTAATGCCAATGAGTCGGGTCTTGCGAGTCTTGAGGCGCTGCGTCAGCAAGTGAGTGCGGCGGCGGAAGATGTCGGTTTAGAAACCAACAAAAGTCGCGATGAAGATAAGTTAGTGGCTTCCTTTCAAAGTGCGCTAAAGGATGTGGAATACACCAATGCGGCGGAGACGAATGTCACTGAAGCAAAATTAGATCCTATACCAAAAACGGCTGCGGATGATATCCCAAAATACGGTCAACTACCTGCTGGGCTGCAATTACAAGTGCCTGAATTTAATATCGTTGCCCATGTTTATTCCAGCGATCCGACCCAAAGGTGGCTGAATGTGGACGGTGCAGAGTTACAGGAAGGGGATATGATTGCGGGTAAGCTGAAGATTATCTCCATTCGTCCGCGGGACATAGTGTTAGATATTCAAGGTACCCAGTTTAAAGTGCCTGCAATTTAATCTGGCTTTACGATGAGTAATGCTAGCGGTTATCTGTGCAAGTCATAGCTAAAGAGTAGAAATGAAAAAGGCGCCTAGGCGCCTTTTTTGATCTTAGTGAATCTCAACTTAATCAAACAGTCTGTAGGCTAAGAATAGGGTCAATGCGTAACCGACGCTGTAGCAAAGGAAAAGTGCTGGAACGTATTTTAAGTAACTCACAAACGTCAGTTCTTTCACTTTACTCATGGCAACAATACCCGATGCTGAACCGATAATCAGCAGTGAACCACCCACGCCAACGCTATAGGTTAAGCCAAGCCATTCTGGAGTATTCAGGACTGGGCTTGCTTTTAACAATGCCGCCGTTAATGGCACGTTATCAATCAAGGCTGAGCCGATACCTGTGACGAAGTTAGAGATGTTTGGATTAAACATAGTATAAGCTTCGGTCAGCATGTCTAAGGTGCCGATTTCTTTAAGCATACCCACGAGCAGCAAAATACCTAAGAAGAACAACAGGGTGTCGTATTCAACTTGGCGAATATACTCAAGGATTTTGATTTCTTCTTTATCGCTACGCGTGGTGTGGCCAATCAGGAACATGATTGACAGACCCGTTAGGAAGGTCAGCACTGGCGGGATACCAAACAATATGTTCAGTAACATGGTCATTAAAATCGTGCAGAAGAACACGAGGGCAATCATGACATCAACGGTTTGATAGGTGTGTTTGATGGGGGTCGTGCTCACCACGCCTTCGGCTTTGAGTGAGAACAGGGTTGCCAACAAAATCACGCTTACGGCCGATGGGATAAACAACATCAGCAGTTCGGACATATGCACATGACCGCCTAAGAAGATCATCAATGTTGTCACATCGCCGGTGATCAAAGCGACACCGCCTGAGTTCACTGCGAAGATAATCAACACTGCCATTCTGCGGCGCATTTGTTTGTCGAGTTTAAAGGTGGTTAATAAACCTAATGACACTAACGTCGCAGTGACGTTATCACAAAATGCCGAGAGCACGAGTGCAAACAGGGCAACTTGGATCATCAACATGCGCACCGACACTTTCTGCGGGAACAGCTTTTGCACCATGATTTGGATCATGCCTTTAGCGTTCAAATACGCTACGAAGGTCATGGTCGACATCAGAAAGAGCCAGAGTGTGGCAATTTCGAGCAAATTTTCATTGAGTTGATGGGCAACGAGTTTCTCGTGGGCCGGTTCTCCAGCAGCCATAAACAGCGCTACCCAAGAAATACAGCCAAAGAATAAGGTGGTTTTTGCTTTATTAAGGTGGGTCACTTCTTCGAAAATAATACTGAGCAATGCGAGCACGGCCAGTATGATGAGAAAGGTATTTAACATAACTGCAATTCCAACTGCTGTTTTAATGTCGTAGGGCGACTTGAGTCAACCTAAAGATTGAGCATATCAAGGCTGAATTAAGCCAGCCGTGTTAGCGCGTGCGGATCAGAACATAATGGGCTAAAGAACGCAACTGTTAGCTGTGACTCAATTTGCTGCTGCTTTGTGATGTTGATCTCATGCTTTTGGGTGGTAAACTGGTTTTATATATCGAATTATTTGTATTTATCAGTTTTATTAACTGTATTGTTTGATTTGATTACTAGGTTAAAAGTGAGATCTACGATTAAAGTCTAAGCAGTCAGTTTGTCGATCCTTCAATTAATTTTTGTTCAGCAAGATATTCATGAATGCTGCGGCCTGAGTAGTGTTGCTTTTTCACACTTTCCTTTGTTACTGACCTCTAATGGCTTAATCGATTAGCGTGTCACAAAAATGTCTTTGCCAAAATCTTGACTGGATACAAAGCGAGCGCTATCTTGTGGCTGTTTTCTTATCTAGGCACAGTATGTTGTGTTAACACCGGATGTTGTGTTTTTGGAGTAGAGGTAAATGACATTTGTTATTCGGAGCCTTTTGCTTTTAGGCTCACTGGTTTGGTTAACGTATTCGGGCAAGCAGCTTATTGCGCTGGGTGTGATGAGTCAGCCTGAGCTCGCCATTGAGCATATCAATTTGACCAAACAGCTGGTCGTGGCAGCGATAATATTTAAATCGGCTTTAGGTTCTAAAAAGTCTGATAGCTACTAACGTTAAACAAAGCTAACTGAATCTAAGTAAGGCTAGCTAAATCTCAGTAAAGCAAAGGGACGCTATTGCGTCCCTTTGTTATTTTTAAGGTGCAGTAACCCTAAAATCTAGGTTTAGCTTGCCGCTTTCATGCTCGCTAATACGCGGTCAGCCGCTTCTAAGGTCAAGCGCATTTCTTCTTCGCCATGGGCCATAGACAGGAAACCGGCTTCATAAGCGCTAGGTGCCAAGTACACGCCTTCATCTAACATGCCGTGGTAGAAAATACGGAACTGCTCAATATTACATTGGGTCACTTGGTCGAAACGGGTGATCTCCGCTTGTTCTGTGAAGAAGAAACCGAACATGCCGCCAACATAGTTGATCGCCATTGGAATACCGTGCTTGTCAGCTGCCGCTTTAAAACCTTCTGCAATACGTTTAGTTTTCGCGCTTAACTTTTCGTATAGACCTTCTTCACACAGGGCTTCCATTTGCGCCAGACCAGCTGACATCGCAATTGGGTTACCAGATAACGTTCCCGCTTGGTAAACCGGACCCGTAGGCGCGATAAACTGCATCACATCTTTACGGCCACCGAAGGCACCCACTGGCATACCGCCACCAATCACTTTACCCAGCGTGGTCAAGTCTGGTGTAACGCCGTAGTAACCTTGAGCGCCGCTTTGTGATACGCGAAACCCTGTCATCACTTCGTCGATGATCATTAAGGCGCCGAACTCATCACACATATCACGCAGACCTTGAAGGAAACCTGGGATAGGTGGAATGCAGTTCATGTTGCCAGCAACGGGCTCGATGATGATGCAAGAAATGTCAGTTGGATACTGCTCGAACAGGGTTCTTACAGAATCTAAGTCGTTATACACAGCCGTTAAGGTGTGCTTGGCGAAATCTTCTGGAATACCGGGTGAGCTAGGTTGGCCTAAAGTTAGTGCGCCAGAACCTGCCTTAACTAACAGGCAATCCGCATGGCCGTGGTAACAACCTTCGAATTTTAAGATCTTGTCACGATTAGTAAAACCGCGTGCTAAACGAATGGCGCTCATCGTAGCTTCTGTACCAGAGCTCACCATACGTACTTGCTCAATAGAAGGCACCATAGAGATGACTTTCTCGGCCATTTGCACTTCAAGTTCTGTTGGTGCGCCAAAAGACAAGCCATTTTCCACTGCCGCTAATACCGCTGCACGGATTTTAGGGTGATTGTGGCCGAGGATCATCGGGCCCCAAGAACCGACATAGTCGATATAAGCTTTGCCATCGGCATCGTAAATATAAGCGCCGTTTGCTTTTTCAATAAACAGGGGCGAACCGCCTACACCATTAAATGCACGAACCGGAGAGTTAACGCCGCCGGGGATGGTTTTTTTAGCCTGTTCAAATAGCGCTTCGGAACGGGTCATGTTTAGTCCTTAAAGTCTGTAGCCAACTAGCGATCGGCTTTACGTGAATACCAATTAACCGGACACTCATATTTTTCGAGTTGATGATCAACGCCGAGTGTCAATGCAAACAAAGCCATGCGAATTAACAGCCCATTATCCGCCTGTCTGAAGATGGCGAGATTAGGGTGGCTGTTCAAATCATTATCTAACTCATTGGCTTGCGCGCGTGAATCCCTTGGAAGCGGATGCATAATGACAGTGTTAGATTTGCAATGCTGAGTGTAAATACTGCGATTTAAGCGGAACTTGCCGCGATACTTATTCGCTTCTTCCTGTGAAGGGAAGCGCTCTTCCTGAATGCGAGTGAGATACAGAATATCTGCTTTATCTAAATGGCCTTCAAGCTGGTCGGTTATTTTGATGCTATGGCCAGCATTTTCAATGTCGGAGATCACATAATCAGGCATCGCTAATTCAGCAGGTGAAATCAGTGTGAAACTGATGTTCTTATACATGCAGAGTAAGCGTGATAGTGAATGCACGGTACGGCCAAATTTTAAGTCGCCGACCATTGCTATGTGCATGCCATCGATACCGCGGCCGGCACATTTGAGTTCTTTTTGGATAGTGTATAAATCGAGTAGAGCTTGGGTTGGATGTTCGTTCGAACCATCGCCACCGTTGATCACTGGGACGCGGCTGCCTTCGGCAAACTCTTTCACTGAATAAGAGTCTGGATGGCGCATGGCAATCACATCGGAATAAGTGGATAACACGCGCGCCGTATCGTACAGGGATTCACCCTTAGATAAAGACGACGAAGCCATACCTGTGGTTTCACGCACATGGCCGCCAAGCAAGTTAAAGGCACAGCCAAAACTTACGCGGGTACGGGTACTGGGTTCGAAAAACAGGTTACCTAAAATGGCGCCATCGAGCACATTATTGCGCTTCTCTCGAAGTGCATAGGGCATCATACGGCTAGCGACATTAAAAATAGTTTGGATTGAGTCAAGATCTAACTGGTTTACGGAGAGGATATGGGATCCTTCGAACTGATTCATCAGCCTGTTTTCCAATTTGCTAGGGGGCATTTTAAGCTGCGGTATCGCGCTTATCTGCCCTGATGTTATGTAGGGTGGCTGAGGCGCGATTGTAGCAGAAGCACAGGGGCAACGAAATAGCCACATTGCCACTGTGTTAGATTTTTGCGATGAAGCCCAAAGCTTTTAATCTGCCGCCTTAGGTTTGGTATCAAGGTTTGGCATCGATATTAGGTTTTGCATCACTATCAGATTTTAAATTGATATCAGGTTTTAAATCGATGTTTTAAATTGACGTTAGGCTTGGCCTAAGCGAATTTCCTGTTGCAGGTTTGACCAACTGATCACCCCGACCACGTTATCGGGCGTATCTTGATAGATAAACACCTCACCGCTGCGCTTGGGTGACAAGAGTAAATAGGCTTCATTGAGCGTAGTGCTGTCGCTTAAGCCTTGCATGGGATGGCGCGATAGCGTGGTACTGTCATCGTAGGATTGCATTTCAAGGCTGAGCATTTCGATAACGCCATCGGCATTGCGAACCAGCACAGGTCGACCTTCTGCCCGTTTAAGCACTTCGAGTAACAATTCATCGTTGTTATTGACGATAACAAAGCGTTTATCCATCAAGGCTCGCACGCCTTTTTTCTGCAGCGCTAAATTTACTGGCGCAACTTTATAGCCTAGCCCCATGATTTCTAATTGTTTAAAGAAAATAGAGTTAGTCTTAAAACCTTGATAGGCAATCAAAAATGCCGGAATAGTCACAAACATCGCTGGCAGAATAATACTGGCATCATTGGTCATTTCTAGCAGGGCGACTAACGCCGCCAGCGGCGCGCTTAAACATACGCCCATCATGGCCGTCATGCCGATCACAGTGTAAAGCCCTACATATGGAGCGATCGACGGGAATAAGATGGCACTGATCAGCGCCAAAATCGCCCCGAGCAGCGCGCCGATGCCATAGAGTGGACCAATCAAACCACCTGGAATACCTAAGCCAATCGCCGCAATAGTGGCAATGATTTTGGCAAATAATAGGGCAATTAACAGCAACAGACTTGGATGTTGACTAATGGCTTCGCTAATGGCGAGATCGCCCGTGCCAAGGGCTTGCGGTAATACTAGACCGATTAGCGTGGTGACGCTGCCCGCCAATAATAGTCGGTAAATCAGTGGCCAATTTTGCCCCGTCGCGGTGACTTTTAAGAGTGAGTAATTAAACAGCGCCGCAGCGCAGCCTAATACCACGCCGCCGATAGCGAGAATAGGGTAGTGATCTAAGGGAATGTGGATCACTTGAATACGGTCAAATTCGTGCACATTACCAAACACTAATTGGCTTGAAACCGCGCCACAAATCGCGGAGAGCATAATCGGGAAGAAGTAATGGACTTTATATTCGCGGACAATCACTTCGAGAACAAAAATCACTGCCGCCAAGGGCGCGTTAAATGTCGCGGCAATCCCTGCGGCAATGCCACTGGCGCACATAATACGCACACTGTTATCGGGAAGATTGAATTTTTCGGCGAGAAAACTGGCACTGACAGCACCCAGATGAATAGCAGGGCCTTCGCGGCCGACGGAGAAATTGGTGCCGAGGGCGAATAATGCTTGAAAAAATTGCCCTACGGCAGATTGCAGCGGAATTTTACCGTAGTGCAGTTTAACTCTATGTAACACATAGGCTATTCCCATACGCTTATAACGTTTGGAGCCTAGCTTAGCCACAATCCAAATTAATATTGCGCCTAAAAGTGGTAACAGGGCTCGCCAGTCGGCAACGTTCCCCGTAAAATCCAGCGCCTGTATTTGGGTGTAATGATTGGCCCAAACGAGCAAGAGTCGAAACAGTAAGATCACGCAGGATGCGAAAATGGCAAACAGCAGTGCCAGTATGCACAGTTGTGCACTGATCCTCGCTTGGGATAAATGGTCACGTAGCTCATTGGTTAAATACTTTTTGGCTGTGACTATGGCATGTTGAATAGCGACTTTATTTATCGTTAATTGCACTGCATTGGCCTGAGTTGTATTGTATCGAACTCGTTCTTGAGTTGATTGTATTTTATATAAGGGGCTGTTACCTAATGCCAAATTATCATCGTTGGCTAGATCGGCTGCAAGTGATGGATCTCAAGTATCGTCCATCTTCAGTGTATTTATCGCTTTTAGTGTTAGTTTCTATTCTTTTTGGGGCTTGGATAAGTTTTCTGCTACTAAGCAGTGATGAGCCCGTGGTTAAACACATCAGCAGCAAAGCCCAACGCTTGAGTGCTGAATTAGAAACACAGACCCAATTACTAGCGACCCGAAATCTAGAGCTGTCCGTCGAGCGTGAGGCTAACGCCCAAATGCAAGATATGTTTGGCCAGCAGATGAAAAAGCAAAAAGAATTGGAACATGAGCTGGCGTTTTACCGTAGCATTATGACACCGGATGATAATGCCGAAGGTGTCGCCATCCACGGACTTGAAATGACGCCGGGCGTTTTAGCCGATGAGTACAATCTCAAACTGGTATTAACTCAGCTGCAAAAGCGCAAGCAAGCGATTCAAGGTCGAGTCGAATTGACATTAATTGGCGTGCAGGAGGGTAAATCCGTTAGCTTGAGTGTGAACAAACTCACGGGTTCTAAGTTGGAATTTGATTTTCGCTATTTTCAGGTCATAGATACCAAGGTCACTGTTCCTGCAGGCTTTAGTTTACAGCAAGTGAAAGTCAAAGTGCTTGTGCCTTCGAGCCGCTGGACCAAGAATTCGCAGACAGAACATGTCTATAGTGCCCCTGAGTTATTACAGGGTGAAAAAGAACCACGGGTAATACTTGAACAAAACAGTCAGGTAAAGGATAATTTGCCCCAGAAAACTGATGTAAGAGGTAGTAATGACTGATCAAGCTGATACAGCAATGCCAATCCAATTTACCGATGCGGCAGCCGCTAAGGTGAAAGGTTTGCTGGAAGAAGAGCAGAATCCTGCACTTAAGCTACGAGTCTATGTGACTGGTGGTGGTTGTTCTGGATTTCAGTACGGCTTTACCTTTGATGAAAAGGTCAATGACGGCGATTTTACGATAGAAAAACAAGGCGTCCTCTTAGTTGTCGATCCTATGAGCCTACAATATTTAGTCGGTGGTGAAGTGGATTACACTTCAGGACTCGAAGGTTCTCGCTTCTTTGTGAAAAACCCTAACGCAACCACAACTTGTGGCTGTGGTGCCAGTTTCTCTGTGTAAAGAGTTTCTCTATAAAGACTGCTCACTTAGCGCCTTTAAGGTGTGAAGTGAGAGCAAAAAAGCCGTCGCAATGACGGCTTTTTGTTGGGCAAAATTCAGTATGCTACGAACTTAACTCATGATGTTCAGGTTAAGCTTAGGTTTAAACCACGCCTTTACCTTTTTATCAAAAGCGACCCAGACTTGCAGTAATGACAAGATGATTAACGCGATAAAAATCACATAGTCAGGCAGTTTGCCCTGCCATTCACCTAAATGCACCGTCGTCGGGCCTACCACTAAATTGCCGGGATCGTACATGATCACTGGCAGCATGCTAATCAAGCCAAGCTGCACGACTGTGTAGCCACGCAGCATAATAAGCGCCGCCTTTTGTCGACCAATAATGGCAATCACCATTAAAAGTGTCAGTAGACAAAATAACACGCCTTGTTTAGCGACTAAGCCACTCACGGACGCAACAACATACACTAGCAGCAGGGCAATCAGTCGTTTGGGTAAACGTGAACTCACGGCCGCGTCAGCCTTAGGTGTCGGTATCGCCGATTCTTGCTCGCTCATAGACATTCTCGCTTAGCGATTGAGATTAATGGCTTTGCTTAGGCGCTAATCGTTGATCTAACTCATAAGGTGGGATAACCACACCTAAATCATCTAATACTGGGAACACGGCAACGAACAGGTCGTCATCTTCCATGCCTGGCACCCATCTTTCGTGAAATTCATCGAATGGGATCGCTAATGTTTGGCAATCGCTCCACTCATCCACAGCCCAAGATTCAGCCGCTTCTTCGGTTGGCCACATTGGAATGCAATCTTCTTCTTCAGTGGTCAGCATGACGCAACCGTCTTGGTCTTGTAATGTCCAAAGAACCTTATGTTCTTTGACTTGATCAACGAGGTAATCGTAACGGGCTTCTGGTGTCATTGCTGCTGTCTCAGCGAGGGTTTTAACAGTCTTGCTCATGAAAAATATCTCTTTTGCTTGAATAGGGCGAAGCCTGTTGTGTCTCTAATGTAAAAACCTAGGGCACAGCAAAATTCACCAGTTGGCTAAATGGTAACATTAGAGCGGGATTAGAAAAAGAACAACAGCGCCAAGAGGGCGCTGTTGTGTTAGATCTTCGATGTTTATTCTGCCGCGCGGAAGTAGCGATAGATAAAGCCTGCCAAAATGGCGCCGACAATCGGGGCTACCCAGAATAACCAGAGCTGCGATACCGCCCAGTCACCGACAAACAACGCAGGACCTGTACTGCGCGCAGGATTCACCGAAGTATTAGACACTGGAATACTTATTAGGTGGATCAAGGTTAAGCCTAGACCTATCGCAATCGGGGCAAACCCTTTGGGCGCGCGTTCATCGGTGGCACCTAAAATAATGATCAAAAAGAACAGTGTCATAACGATTTCGCAAATCATGACCGACAGCATGCTGTAGCCACCCGGTGAATGTTCACCAAAACCGTTAGAGGCAAATCCACCCGCAAGTGAAAATCCTTCCTGACCAGAAGCAATAAGATACAAGATACCCGCGCCAGCAATCCCGCCCGCGACTTGGGCTATGATATAGGGCAATAATTCTGCCGCTGGAAAACGTCCGCCAGCCCAAAGGCCGAATGACACCGCTGGGTTAAGGTGGCAACCTGAAATATGGCCAATCGCAAAGGCCATAGTGAGAACTGTTAAGCCAAATGCGAGCGCGACACCGAGTAAACCTATGCCCACCTCGGGAAATGCAGCGGCAAGTACCGCACTGCCACAGCCTCCAAGAACTAACCATAAGGTGCCAAGAAATTCCGCCGCCATTTTTTGTGACATATTCATTGATTGATTTCCTATTATGTTAAAGACACTTGTTTGTTAACGAGTGCGTCTTTATTCCTTATTTACCTGTCTATTGGCGGATTTTGTCTGAGTGAGCAAAATCGCGCGCGTGACATGAGTTCCCTTAACAGCAGTTTTTTGTCGAACGCTTGTGAGGCAATGACCAAGTGTTTGAGTTGTTTTAGAGCAATATTCAGCATCAGCTCCAATATAGTGAGATTTGATTAAGCTTCAGTGACGGAGTTGTTTACTCACACTCTGTTGCTACCACACTCTGTTGCTACCACTATCTGTCATTAATAATAGATGGCTTTAAATGGGTTGCTGATTTTCTTGATTAATTTAGGCAGGAAGAGGAGAAATCGATACGTTGAGGCGTAAATACAGCAAGAGCTTCATGTAGAAGCTCTTGGTTAGGTTATCACTTGATCTTTTGAGAAGGTAAATTACTTAGCGCTAAATCTTCCGCCGAGTACAGCTTCGCGGGAGGCGCCTGTGACAGCAGGGAGGTTGGCGGGTAAGCCTAAGTGGTTACGCATGGCGAGCCACGCGAAGGCGATGCCTTCGGCCCATTTAGGGTCGACGCCAAGGGCTGAGGTGGTATTTAAGGTATAACCTGGCAATAGGGCGGCAAGACGCTGCATCAGTTGGCCGTTGAGCGCGCCGCCACCACAGACGAACAATTCCCCTTCATTGGATAGTTTAATAATGTCTTGGGCTATGCTGTGGCAGGTTAAATCCAATAACGTCGATTGGATATCTTCTTCATCTAAATGATTAAAAGGCGATAATTGCTGTTCTAACCAAGCTTGGTTAAATAGCTCTCGCCCAGTGCTTTTAGGGTAAGCAAGGGAGAAATACGGGTGCGAAAGCAGTTGCGTTAACAGGTCTTGGTCGGTTTTGCCGGACGCAGCCCATGCACCATCTCTATCGAAGGGCTCACTTTTCACCTGCTGGATCCAAGCATCGATCAAGGTATTGCCAGGTCCCGTGTCGAAACCCAGTACTTGGTCACTGTTGCCTGGTAAATAAGTAATGTTGGCTATGCCGCCAATATTTAAAATGATGCGTTTTTTGCCGACTTCAGCAAAGGTTTGCTGGTGGAATGCTGGCACTAAGGGCGCACCTTGGCCACCTAGGGCAATATCTTTACGGCGAAAATCGGCAATCACATCAATACCGGTTTCGGTCGCAATTGTATTCGGGTCGCCAATTTGCAGGGTAAAGCCCACTTCAAGGTTTGGCATGTGGCGCACGGTTTGGCCGTGGCTACCAATGGCGATAACCTCTTCTTTGGCAATGGCGCATTTGGTCAGTAGATTATTCACTGCTAAAGCAAACAGTTCACCCACATTACGATCTAAACGGCCGAGGCGGTTAATTTCATCTGTGCTGGGTGAACAAAGGCGCTGTAGGCCTTTGAGCAAATGGCTCGGTATGGCTTCGGTATGGCTGGCGATAAGCTGTGGCTGCGCGCCAGAAAAGTCGACCAATACGGCATCGACACCGTCCATGCTGGTGCCTGACATAAGTCCAATATAATAAGCGTTTTTCATTGGGAGGAATCCGTCCGTCGTTATTGCATTGCCAATTGCGTTTGCTTGTTTTGCGAAAGTGTAGTCATCAATTGCTGGCTAAGTGCATCGAATTGATTTTTTTCTTTTCTCGCAATCGATTCGGCTTTAGGTAGCGTTATGGTTCTTGGGTTACGATGGACGCCATTGACGATAAATTCGTAATGCAAATGTGCACCCGTGACGCGCCCCGTTTTACCTAAAGTACCTATGATTTGCCCTTGCTTAACGCTGGCTCCTTTGCTGACGTTGCGCTTAGTGAGGTGAAGATATTTGGTGGTATAGGTATCGTTGTGTTTGATAAACACATAGTTACCGTTGAATTGATTGTAGCCCGCCTCTATGACGCGTCCGCTACCCGCCGCTTTAATGGGCGTGCCAATGGCGGCGACGTAGTCCACACCGCGATGGGCTTTGACTTGGCCTGTTACTGGGTGCAAACGTCTTGGATTGAAGTTTGAGCTGACATATTTAAAATCGACTGGCGAGCGCAAGAAGGCTTTACGCATGCTAGTGCCATTCTCGGAATAATAGTTACCGTCGGTATAGCGAATGGCAGTATAGCGCTCATCTTGGTTTACAAATTCTGCGGCTAAGATATTGCCGTTACGCAAAAATTCGCCATCGGCATATTCTTGCTCATAAATAATGGCAAAGCTGTCGCCTTCGCGTAAATCTAAGGCAAAGTCGATATCCCAGCCGAATACGGTCGATAACTGCATGATCTGGTTTGCTGTCATGCCTGCATCGACGGCAGCGTTCCAGAAGTTGCTCTTAATCTTAGCGCTGGTGAAATGGTTGCGGATTTCCACATCCTTCTCGGAGATTTTTTCTTGGTATTGATTTTGATTCTTGGTGATGATGAGCGTCGAAATTGCATTCACGCGATAACGCACTTCGGTCAAATCACCATTTATATCTTTCGAAATCACGATTTCTTCGCCCGGCATAATCTTAAGTAAGTTTTGCTTGGCTAAGGGGAGTTGGGTGATTTCATACACGTCTTTACTGGTTAACCCTGCGCGATCAAATACTGCGGCTAAGGTATCACCATTTTTCACGTTAAAATGCTCGACATCCCTGTGATGGGCACTCTCTAAGGATTCAGTGGCTGGATTATTAGCATCACCCGCGGCAAGCGCGTCGGTTGACGATAATGGCGTAGCATTTGTGGACGCATTGTCTGTTTGGCCCTCTAATAACTCAGGACGTTCAGGCGAGCGAAACGCTAAAGGCACATCATAACGGGTGTTGATTTGAGCTTGGTCATCTATGCTGGTGGTTTGTCTTGAAGCTTGCGCTTCTTCAGAAGGGAGTAGCATGGTTATCATAGTGATAACTGAAAGAATGCTGAGGAGAATTTGATGCTTTTTAGGCAACAATTTAAATAACGTTATAACCTTTCCCATTGACGCCGATACCGATAACCAGAGACTTAAATAATCCTGTTAGTGTACACACTTTCAATTGTGGTGGCTAACAAGTAACATAAGTCTCTTCATTTTATGATCATGGCCTTAGGAGTCCCTGCCGAGATGGCTGATTTAGACCAAGTATTAGCAGAAATTAGACGTGGTACCGATGAGATTTTACTCGAAGCGGATCTGCTGGAAAAACTCAAAGAAGGACGTCCACTCCGTATTAAGTTAGGCGCCGATCCTACCGCTCCGGACATCCATCTTGGACACACAGTAATCTTAAATAAACTAAGGTTATTCCAAGAGTTAGGTCATGAAGTCATTTTCTTGATCGGTGACTTTACCGGTATGGTGGGTGATCCAAGCGGAAAAAACAGTACGCGTCCACCGCTAACCCGTGAGCAAGTATTAGCGAACGCAGAAACCTATAAAGAACAGGTTTATAAGATACTTGATCCAGTTAAAACCCGTATCGAATTTAACTCAAGCTGGTTAGAGCCATTGGGGGCGGCGGGGATGATCCGCCTTGCTTCGAAGCAAACTGTGGCTCGTATGATGGAGCGCGATGACTTTAAGAAGCGTTATGCCTCGGGCCAATCTATTGCTATCCATGAGTTTATGTATCCTTTACTGCAAGGTTATGACTCAGTTGCGCTGCAGGCCGATGTTGAGCTGGGTGGTACAGATCAAAAGTTCAACCTGTTAATGGGCCGTGAACTGCAAAAAGCGGAAGGCCAAAAGCCACAAGCTGTGATCATGATGCCGCTGCTCGAAGGTTTAGACGGCGTGAAGAAAATGTCTAAGTCGGCACACAACTATATTGGCGTGAGCGAACCTGCCAACGAAATGTTTGGCAAGCTGATGTCAATTTCGGACGATTTAATGTGGCGCTACTTTGAGCTGCTATCATTCCGTCCACTGGCTGAAATTGAGCAGTTTAAGCAAGATGTGGCAAATGGGTCTAACCCACGCGACATTAAAAT
The DNA here is from genome assembly GCF_031932065.1 of Shewanella scandinavica. Classification (NCBI taxonomy): domain Bacteria; kingdom Pseudomonadati; phylum Pseudomonadota; class Gammaproteobacteria; order Alteromonadales; family Shewanellaceae; genus Shewanella; species Shewanella scandinavica. The sequence continues at coordinate 128,429 of NZ_JAUOES010000009.1, read as the reverse complement.
CGCCTTGGCGAAGGAAATCATCACACGTTTCCACGATGAAGCGTCTGCAGAAAGCGCACACCAAGCCTTTGTTGATCGCGCTAAGGGCATGATCCCTGACGATATCGACGCTGTCGAGTTAGTGGCGGGTGAAGGTCTGGCGATTGCTAATCTGTTGAAAGACGCTGATTTAGTGGCATCGACTTCAGAAGCCATGCGAATGATCAAGCAAGGCGCGGTGAAGATGGACGGCGAAAAGCTAGACGATAGCCGTATGACTTTGTCTGCTGGTACTGTTGCGGTATTCCAAGTCGGTAAACGTAAGTTTGCCAAAGTGACTTTGGTTTAAGCCATTGTCTGTTAAATGAAAAAAGTCGTTAATCGAACAAAAAGAGCGCCTTAGGGCGCTCTTTGTTTTTAAATCTGTTTCACCCCATAAGATTAAGGCGCTGTGTTGGCCTCGTGCTCGGCGATATTACATCTCTCGGTGCCAAAGTGTTGCCCATCGCTGCATTTCCACGCCAGTTGCGCCGAACTCACCTGCCATTGTTTAGCATTCTGCTTCAAGGAAATAATCAACAGCATTTGTGGATGTTGCTTGGAGAGCTCGCTCACCTGATAGGTCAAAATGCTGTCTTTATTGGTTTGGGTTCGCACTAAGGTAAATTTGTTGCCTGCGTATTGGCTGCTGATCTGACTTGGGTCTTCCGACCAGGGTTGATGTTGTGCCTGAGCGACGCGCAGCTGCTGATTAAAATGACTGACTGGCTGAACGGCGTAGGACACGATAATGGGCTGTAAGGCCTGTGCTTTGGGTGCCAGCATTAAGCCATTAAGGGCGAGTAGGACTATCAATCCAAAAAACTTCATACAAACCTCATTGAAACGAAACGACTCAGTCAACCTAGCTAAGGTGAAATACGTAGTGGTATTGACTCATTGTTAGTTTCGACCCGTTTTTAGGGATCAAGTTTCAAAGACGGGGAAATTTTGTGACTACTGCATCGCTAATTGATCAGACATGGTCTGGTAATCGATAAGATCCACATGCTCAGTCACCCTATGGTTGAGCATATCGAGTTTAAGGCTAGTGACGCCAGGAATAGCGATGTCGATGATTTTGCCAGGTTTGCCGAATTGCTCGCCCGGCCCTTTGAAGTGATAGTTACCTATCATTACTACCAAAGAGCCAGCGTTATACATATGTTCTATGTTGAAGTCGTACTCGAGTACGCCCTCATGGGCGCGCTCAAGAAAGTCGATGATAAAGCGACCGCCGGTGTATTTACGGTTAGCGGTTTTGTCGAAGAAGATACTGTCGCGGTTATAGAATTTTCGTAGTGTCTTATAGTCGTGTTCGGTTAGCGCATTCATATACTTTACGGCTAACAGCTGTTCTTGCGGCATTTCACCTGAGTTGGCTTGCGCCGCTGCAGGATTGAGGGCTGGAACAAAAATGAGGCACAAAATAAGACACAATATTCGCAAACTATTCCCTCTTGGTTTTGAGATCAAAGGCCGGTAACGACAGATGCCACTTGATGGCGCTTAAGCGGATTAACAGGGCACTGGCCATCGCCAGAAACAGCGCCATTTTTTCGCCCATACCGTAGGCTAAACTCACGGTATAGCCGATACCACCAATGATTGAAGCTGTGGCATAGACTTCTGTGCGTAAGACCATAGGAACTTGTCTGCACAGTAAGTCTCGAATAATGCCTCCTCCCACGCCTGTGATCAAGCCCATAACCACGGCAATCATGCCACTTAAGCCCATATTGAGGGCTTTTTCGGCACCAATCACAGTAAACAAGGCTAATCCAAAGGCATCGGCGACCGGCAAAATATATTCGGGCACCTTACGAGGTCGACGCACTAACAGCAAACAGGCGAGCACAGTTGCGAGGATCACTATGATGTAATTGGGATCGCGGATCCAAAACACAGGCGTCGCGCCAATCAAGGCATCCCGAATACTGCCACCGCCCACAGCGGTAACCGAGGCGAGCACGATTACACCAAAGGGGTCCATTCTATGGCGTCCAGCGGCGAGTGCGCCAGAAAGTGCAAATACAGCGGTACCCCATAAATCAAAAAAGTAGATCCACTGGCTCATTTACTCATCTCTTTGATATGGATATTTAATGCGTCCACAGAGATGCGGATTTCAATCACAGATAAAATCAGTGAATAGAGCAGTAATAGCAGGCTAGCGCCAAAAATCACTGAGCCAGTTTTATTAAAGCCGACATAGATGAAAATCATGCACAGTACGCACAGGGCAAAGCTAGATACGCCCGCTTCTTGCATACGACGAATAATGGAAATGCGTTGACTCAGGTTTTTGATTTGATCTTTATGAACGGGTTTCTCACCACTGCTTAAGCTCCGTATTAATGCCGCGAGGGCAAAAAAACGATTAGTATAAGCTAATAGTAACAATGAGATAGCAGGAAATAACAACGCAGGTGTTGTTAATGAAACATGCATGTTTTCGAGCAAGATAGTCAGCCTTTAACTTCACGTTGAGATAATGCGGCATCATATCACAGGCTTTGTAACCAACGTAAACTTGCCCATAACAAGGGCAGTATAATGATAAAGCTAAACCAGATAGCACAGGCACGTGAGGTCAGCTTGATTGCAGGCGTGATGTCATCACTGGTTGGCTGCGGACCATAACGTAGTTTGTCCACATTAATACGCACGCCAGCAAACTTCTGTGGTCCACCGAGTTCGATTCTCAAAATACTCGCCACCAGATTCACACTGAGAACATAACCTCGAATAGCGTGATGATTTTTAGGGGCTCTAAAAAGTTTTGTAAACGCCTTAGGCCCGCCTTGAATGGCGAGCGACAGGCTCCACAACCAAGCCGGAATCGCCAGCAAGATAATGGATACACCATTCACAGTGCTGCAAAAATGTTGATACTTAGGCTGAATGGGTGGCCAGCTCAATTCGAGTTGTTTGAGCATACGCACTGCCAGCACTAAAGGTGCTCCGGCGATAGCGAAAAAGAAAATGGTCGATGCTGTGCCGTAAATAGGCGCTGTGGCGAGTTTTTCTATGGTGGCTTTGGCTAGGCCGATTTCCGACAAACTATCGGTATCGCGCACTACCCAAGGCTGTAAAAGCTTTTTTGCGCTGGCATTGTCTCCACGTTTTAAGGCTTTAGCGATTTCATCGGCGACTTGGCTAAACCCTGCATCGGTTAAGCATAGATAAAGCACCAAAAATTCGAAAAACCATGGAAAGGCGGCCAGTTCGAGCAAAAAGGTGATAATGGCCCAAAACGGAAACAGTAACAGCATCATAGCTAAAAAGCCTGCAGTGGCTTGTTGGCTTGGAGAGCGTTCTGGACGATTTACCTTGGCGGCGAGTTGCTTCGCTAAATGGCCAAACCAAATAAGCGGTTGCATTTCCCGTGGCAATGGCGCTAACCGCGCCAATAACAAAGCAAAAAAAAGTACCAAAAAGCCTTCAAACAAAGCGCCATCTATCTCGACAAGTTGTTGATAAAAAGAGGTGTGCATTCGGTACTTTCCGCTTAAGAGATTATTTTACTGCGCTAGGATTCAGTTGCTCAAGTAGCAGCATCACCATCAACGCCGAGTGGTAACCCGCTTTGACAATATAAGAATCAAAATCCACTGGCGAGTCATTGTTGGCGTTATCCGATAAAGAGCGGATTACCACAAATGGCACACCAAACTGATGACAAACTTGAGCGATTGCAGCGCCTTCCATTTCGCAGGCGGCCATTGTTGGGAAGTTTTTGAGCATGGCTTGGGTGCGAACAGGATCGCAAATAAAGCTATCGCCAGTACAGATTAACCCTTCAATCGCTTTGACTTCGCCTAGTTGCGCAATGGCCTTGTTGGCGGCTTCAACTAAATGAGCGGCTGGGATAAACGCAGCGGGTTGCTGTGCCATTTGGCCAATTTCGTAGCCAAAGGCGGTGACATCCACATCGTGGTGACGTACTTCAGAAGAAATCACGATATCGCCAATGGCCAGCGTATCGACAAAACCACCGGCAGAACCTGTGTTGATCACGGCATCCGGCGCATATTTTTCGATGAGCAGTGTGGTTGCAATGCTTGCGGCCACTTTACCTATGCCAGAGCGAGTTACGACAACGTCTTTACCCGCGAGTGTGCCAGCAATAAATTCAATACCAGCAATAGTTTGCGATGTCGCATTTGTCATGGCGGCGATCAGGTGAGCGACTTCTGGCTCCATTGCGCCAATAATTCCAATTTTCATGGGAGACCTTTTTGATTCAACACTTAAGAGTGGGACACGAGAATGCTGGCTAATATACCACACAGTTTTGTGCTGTCGTTATGGTGAGATTGGGATTGCTTAATAATGACTGGGTAAAAAGCGGGAAGGGTTAACGAAAAAAGTGCACCCATTAAGAGGTGCACTTTTATCTATTTATTTCACCTGTCTATTTTACTTATCTATTTTCCATCAACCGATGGCGACAAGTCATAAACAAACGGCTGGACTTGTTTGACTAAGTCCAGCCATTGTAGTGCTTGTTAAATGACAGCGGTAAAACAGTTTTTTAGCGATAAAACTAACACATTGGCGTTTAAGCTTAGCGCTTAGTCCAAGTAATTAAGAATACCTTGGGCGGCATCGCGACCTTCGGCAATGGCTGTCACGACTAAATCAGAACCGCGCACCATATCACCACCGGCAAACACTTTCGGGTTGGTGGTTTGGAAAGGATTTTCGTCTAACTTACTCGCTTTAACACGGCCCCATTGATCGAGCTCGATACCATGCTCGGCAAACCAAGGTGCTGGGCTAGGTTGGAAACCAAAGGCAATAATAATCGCATCGGCTTCGAGCAACTGTTCGCTCCCCGCAATCGCTTCGGCGCGTTGACGCCCGCTTGCATCGGCCTTGCCCATGGCGGTTTCAACGCATTCAATGCCGATCACTTTGCCATCTTGGGTCTTAATCGCCACAGGTTGACGGTTAAACAGGAAGTTAACGCCTTCCTCCCGCGCATTTTGCACTTCGCGACGTGAGCCCGGCATGTTGGCCTCATCACGGCGGTAAGCACAGACTACGCTGCTGGCACCTTGTCTGACGGCTGTGCGCACGCAATCCATCGCGGTATCACCACCGCCTAATACCACGACACGTTTACCTTCAAGGTTCAGGTAGGGCGTTTGCGCATCTTGCGTGCCCATTAAATGATGGGTGTTACCAATCAAATAGGGCAGGGCTTGGTATACGCCTTGGGCATCTTCACCCTCAAGGCCGGCTTTCATCGCGGTATAGGTGCCCATACCAAGGAATACGGCATCGTATTCTTCGAGCAGTTTAGTAAATGGGATATCTTTACCGACAGTAACCCCGAGTTTGAACTCAATGCCCATGCCTTCTAATACACTACGACGGGTCGCCATGACGGCCTTGTCGAGTTTAAAAGACGGAATACCGTAGGTGAGTAGGCCACCAATTTGTGGATATTTATCAAAGACCACGGCTTTAACACCGTTGCGAGACAAAATATCCGCGCAGCCCAACCCTGCAGGACCTGCACCGACAATTGCCACTCGTTCAGGGCGTGGCGTGACCTTGCTCATATCGGGGCGCCAGCCTTGGGCGATCGCTGTGTCGGTGATGTATTTTTCGACATTACCGATAGTGACAGCGCCAAAGTCGTCGTTCAGAGTACAAGCGCCTTCGCAGAGTCTGTCCTGTGGGCAAACACGGCCGCAGATTTCGGGTAGCGTGTTGGTCTCATGCACTAAATCTGCCGCTTCCATGATGCGACCTTGCTCCGCTAGCTTGAGCCAGTTAGGAATATAATTGTGTAGCGGACATTTCCACTCACAATATGGATTGCCGCAATCTAAACAGCGGTCCGCTTGCTCAGCCACTTGAGGCTGAGCAAAAGGCTGATAAATCTCAATAAACTGAGTCGCACGTTTAGCCGCAGGGTGTTTGGTGGGGTCTTTGCGACCCACTTCAATAAATTGAAAATCGTTACTCATGCGCCATTACCCCGCTTTTACAACTAATTCTGGGCTCGATTTCTCTAACTTGAGCAGATCGGCCACGGCAATATTTTTAGGTTTTACTAATACGAAGCAATCTAACCAGTTACCAAAATCACTTAAAATCATCTTGGCATGTTCGCTGCCCGTTTCGGCCACGTGGGCTTCAATCAGACCTTTCAAATGTTGTTGATGAATAGGTGATTCAAGTTTTTGAGTATCGACAAGCTCAGTGTTCACACGGCGATTGAAACGGCCAAATTGATCGAACACATAGGCAAAGCCGCCTGTCATCCCCGCGCCGAAGTTCACCCCTGTTTTACCAAGGACAACCACAATACCGCTAGTCATGTATTCACAGCCGTTATCACCGAGTCCTTCGACCACAGCAATCGCCCCTGAGTTACGGACCGCAAAACGCTCGCCCGCTTGACCTGCGGCGAAGAACTTGCCGCCCGTCGCGCCGTAAAGGCAGGTGTTACCGACAATGGCGCTGCGCTCACTTTGGAACGGGCTGCCAATTGGCGGGTAGATGACGATTTGGCCGCCAGACATGCCTTTACCCACATAGTCGTTGGCATCGCCGCAGAGTTTTAACTCAAGGCCTGGGCTATTCCACACGCCAAAGCTTTGGCCGGCACTGCCGTTAAAGCTCAGTTTAACCGGCGCTTTGGTGCCTTTGACGCCGAGCGTGCTCGCGATATAGCCTGACAAGGTCGCGCCAACGGAGCGGTCGGTGTTGTTGATGCTGTAAGCGGCATCGAAACACTCGCCCTTATCGACGGCGCTTTGGCACTCGTTTAATAAATGTTGGTTAAGCAACCCTAAATCCGCTGGTGGATTGGTTTCTTGCCAAGTGCGTGACGAGGTTGCCGGCACTTTGGGTTGATACAAAATCGGTGACAGATCTAAACCTTGTTGCTTAGCGGTTTGGCCTTCGAGGGCATATAACCATTCACTGCGACCGACTAAGTCTTCAAACTTACTCACCCCTAAGGTCGCCATCCATTCACGTACTTCCTCGGCGACAAACTCAAAGTAAGTCATTACTCGCTCTGGCAGGCCATGGTAATGGTTGTCACGCAGGTTTTTATCTTGCGTTGCTACGCCAGTTGCGCAGTTGTTCAAGTGGCAAATACGCAGGTATTTACAACCTAGGGCGATCATAGGCACAGTGCCAAATCCAAAGCTTTCTGCGCCTAACAACGCGGCTTTAATCACATCTGTACCGGTTTTTAAGCCGCCATCGACTTGCAGGCGAATTTTATGGCGTAGACCGTTTTCTACGAGCGATTGATGCACTTCGGCTAAACCTAGCTCCCACGGACTCCCCGCGTACTTTACTGAGGTGATTGGGCTGGCGCCTGTGCCGCCGTCATACCCTGAAATCGTGATCATATCCGCATAGGCTTTCGCTACGCCGGTGGCGATCGTGCCCACGCCGGGTTCAGACACAAGTTTGACTGAAATCAGTGCTTTAGTGTTGATTTGCTTCAAGTCGAAAATCAGCTGGGCTAAATCTTCGATAGAGTAAATATCGTGGTGCGGCGGCGGTGAAATCAAGGTTACACCTGGGCGCGCATGACGCAGTCCTGCGATTTCAACGCTGACTTTATGGCCGGGTAACTGACCACCCTCACCGGGTTTTGCCCCTTGGGCGACTTTAATCTGCAACACATCGGCATTGACTAAGTAGTGCGCCGTAACGCCAAAGCGCGCCGAGGCAATCTGTTTAATCGCAGAGTTGCGTTCAGTATTAAAGCGGCGAGCATCCTCACCACCTTCACCTGAGTTCGAGCGGCCGCCTAAGCGGTTCATTGCAATAGCCAGCGCTTCATGGGCTTCGGGGCTCAAGGCACCGATACTCATGGCTGCGCTGTCAAAGCGTTGATACAAGCCCGCTGCGCCTTCGACGTTAGCGACATCAATTGATGTCTGCGCACCCTTGATACCGATTAAGTCACGTAGCGTGGCTATTGGACGATTGTCGACGAGATCGGCAAACTTTTTATAGGTCGCGAAATTTTTGTCAATCAATGACGCCTGCAAAGTGTTGACCACATCAGGGTTGAAGCAGTGATACTCACCCCCTTCAACGTATTTCAGCAGGCCACCTTGTGGCAATGGCACATGGGCGCGGTAGGCCGCTTTGTGCAGAATCGCTTGGTCTTGGGCTATTTCAGCAAAACTGACGCCTTCGATACGGCTGATAACGCCTTTAAAGCACAGTTCAATCACATCGCTGGCGATGCCGATGGCTTCAAACTGTTGGCTACAACGGTAGGAACCGACAGTGCTGATGCCCATTTTGGACATGATCTTACGCAAACCTTTTTCGATACCGTAACGGAAGTTCAGCATCAATGCTGTGGTGTCGGTTAACTGGTGACGTTTCGCCAGTTCAGAGATTGATTCATACACTAAGTACGGATAAATCGCGGTGGCACCAAAGCCAAGCAAGACGGCAAAGTGATGCGGATCTCGCGCCGATGCGGTTTCAACTATGATGTTGGTGTCGCAGCGCAGGCTCTTATTCACCAGCATTTGTTGCACAGAACCGACCGCCATGGCCGCAGGGATCACTTGCGCCGTTTTACCTATGGCTCTATCCGAAAGGATCAACAAAGTCGTGCCGCTGCGGGCTAAACGCTCGGCTTCGGCTGTGATGCGGCGAATGGCACTTTCTAATCCTTCCTGTGGCTCGTAATTCAAATCGACAATATTGGCGCGGTAGTAAGTGCTATCTAATCCCAGTAACTGGTTAAAATCACTGAATAATAAAATAGGTGAATTGAACATTACCCGGTAAGCATGCCCAGTCGTTTCATTGAAGAGGTTCTGCTCACGGCCAATACAAGTGGTCAACGACATAACGTGTTTTTCACGTAATGGGTCTATGGGTGGGTTAGTCACTTGAGCGAATTTTTGCCTAAAATAGTCATACAGTGAACGTGACTTTTTCGACAATACCGCCATAGGCGTATCGTCGCCCATAGAACCTGTGGCTTCTTCGCCTTGTTTTGCCAGTACCCAAATGACTTGCTCTAATTCTTCACGGGTATAGCCAAATTGTTTTTGGTATTGCAGCAAAAGCTCAGGGCTTAACTCGCTGGCACCATGTTGTTCAGAGGCTAAATCTTCCGCTGGCGTTAAAGTACGGCTGTTCTTCGCCATCCACTCTTTGTAAGGGTGGCGACGTTTCAAGTCGTTATCAATTTCAAAGGATTGGTACAGGCGGCCGTTCAAGGTATCGAGTACCAGCAGCTCACCAGGCCCAACTCGGCCTTTTTCAATCACTTCATCGGCGGCGTAATCCCAAATGCCGACTTCGGAGGCCAAGGTCAAAATACGATCTTTTGTGATCACATAACGCGATGGACGCAGACCATTACGGTCAACTGCGCAGGCGGCATGGCGACCGTTGGTCATCACAATACCTGCCGGACCATCCCAAGGCTCCATGTGCATGGAGTTAAAGTCGTAGAAGGCTTTTAACTCGTCATCCATTTCTGGATTACTTTGCCAAGCAGGCGGGATCAATAGACGCATGGCACGGTATAAGTCCATGCCACCGGATAACAGCATTTCCAGCATGTTATCTAAGGAAGAAGAATCTGAGCCTGTTTCATTCACAAAGGGAGCGGCCTGCTGCAAATCTGGCAGTAGTGGTGAATTAAACTTATAGGCACGGGCGCGGGCCCATTGACGGTTACCCGTAATCGTATTGATTTCGCCGTTATGGGCTAAATATCTAAACGGCTGAGCTAATGGCCATTTAGGAGAAGTATTCGTTGAGAAACGTTGATGGAATAGGCAGATAGAGCTTTTTAAGCGAATGTCCGCGAGATCGGGATAAAACGCGGGCAAGTCTACAGGCATCATCAAGCCTTTATAGACGATAACTTGGCCAGACAAACTCGCGACATAGAAGTCTTTGTCGTCGGTGATTTGCTGCTCTAAGCGGCGACGCGCCATATAAAGGCGGCGTTCCAAGTCTTTTTCGCGCCAGCCAATAGGGGCGTTGATCAGCACTTGGTAGATTTGTGGCAGGCTAGCTTTGCCGATTTCACCTAATACATCGGGATTGACCGGCACTTTGCGCCAGCCTGCAATACTTAAGGTTTCACGCTCGAGTTCGCGCTCAAGAATAAACTTAGCTTGGTCAGCCAGTTCATCATCTTGACTTAAAAACAGCATACCTACCGCAAATTTACGGCTCAAATGCCAATCATTTTCCGCGGCAATCGCTTCAAAAAATTGCACTGGCAATTGCATTAATAAGCCACAGCCGTCGCCAGTGCGACCGTCGGAGGCAATGCCACCGCGGTGCTTCATACGATCTAGACCATGGATTGCCGTGCGCACTATACGATGACTGGCTTCGCCATCCATCTGTGCTATCAACCCAAAACCACAATTGTCCCGCTCAAAACTGGGATGATATAAGCTCATACAAAAACCTCCCTAGACCTCAACTGATTACTACTCGGGGAGAAAATGTAAAGACTTTCTATAGATATGCACCCGAACCACCCAAATTAGCCTGAGATTCAATAAAGGTCAAACCAAAAATTTGCATAAAACATGGGTATTAATTCATGTTTTATACACAAATCACAATTGCTTTACGTTAACGTCAACAGCAAAAAGTGCTGTATAACATTATGAATAAAAAGAATTTTAAAAATGAGGAAACTGTGGATTTACCAAAATGTAACATTCGGGTGGGATTGTTTTTGATTTAGAAATAGTGATTTTTATTGCAAACACAGTAATTAAATAAAAAATTATAATTGTTGAATTATTATTCATCACCAGTGTGAGCAAGATCTCAGTGGTTAGTGTGTTAATTTGAGGATGCGCACATTTATGACAATAAGGGTATAAGTCAGGCGGGAATTTGATGTAGCGCCAAGAAACCACTCGCTACCTTGTTTACACTAAGCTTTTTCTTCTATTTGTTCACGTATTTTCTTTTCTATGTGTGATTTTATCTTGGTTATTCTTAATGAAGCGATATGAAATTTGGTGGGTGCTCTGATGGGGCTTGATGCATATGTGAACACCTTTGGTGCCGTTTGCAAGGCGCGATATGGTACGCGACTGCGAAAACTCACCATAGATGCCAAGTTTACTTGCCCCAACCGTGATGGCACCTTGGGGCGTGGAGGTTGTACTTTCTGCAATGTGGCCTCATTTAGCCACCAAACTGCTGATGTGTTGAGTATTACCGAGCAGCTCGAACAGGGTAAGAGTTGTTATCGTGAGGCGAAACCTCAGGTGCAAGCCGATAAATTTATAGCGTATTTCCAAGCTTATACGAGCACTTATGATGAGTATCAGGTGTTAATGGCTAAGTACGATGAAGCCGTTAAAGATGGCGAGATAGTGGGTCTGTGTGTAGGAACTCGTCCCGATTGTGTGCCAGATAATGTACTGGATTTACTGGCAAGTTATCAGGCAAACCGCGTTGATGTGTGGTTAGAACTTGGGTTGCAAACCGCTAAAGATGAAACGCTGCGCAAGATCAATCGTGGCCATGATTTCGCCTGTTATTGCGACACTGTGTCGAGGGCGAGAGCTCGCGGTCTTAAGGTGTGCACTCATCTTATTCTTGGCTTGCCCGATGAAATCCATAGCGATTATATGGCGACCTTAGCGGCGGTATTGCAGCAGGGCGTTGATGGCTTGAAGTTGCATCCTTTGCATATCGTCGAAGGTAGCACTATGGCCAAGGCGTGGCGAAGTGGGCGCTTACCTTTACTGAGTCTTGAAGATTATGCTCGCAGTGTTGGTGAGATGATCCGCCATACACCCGCGGAAGTGATTTTCCACCGCGTCACCGCTTATGCGAAAAAACCTATGCTATTAGCACCAGATTGGTGTGCCTATCGATGGGATGGATTGGTGGCAATTGTGGATAATTTACAGCTTTATGGTGGACAAGGGCACGTATTAGCGCAACGATAGAGGCAAGTTAGTGGGATACATTTCCTCCTTAAATGCTATGTCGTCGCTATTATTTTGTAAGGGTTTACTTACGACTATTAGTTTGTTTTTTGTTAATTTTAATCTGAATTTGACTATGGATATCGCTATAAGTTGCACAGACAATTTTAGCGGGTATCATGTGATAAATTCGTTTTAAGCATTGGACCACTTAAGGGAGGCCTCATGGCCACAGTTGAATTAGAAGTAATCCTAGATCTCAATACTCTCGAACAGTACTGTAGCGCCATTGGTGCCGGTACTTTACTTAAGAGTGTGGTGTTATTTGAGCAGTTAATGCCTGAATATGTAGGAAATCTAGTGAAGGCTAACGACGCTGCAGACAGAGATACCTTATGTTCAGAAGCGCATAAATTTAAAGGTGCCGCAGGTTCGGTAGGTTTAAAACGCATTCAGCAAATCGCCCAGTTATTACAGCACGGTGAAGAGCCAAGATGGGATGCTGAACACGGCGCTTGGGTTGCTGAGATCGTCGAACATGCGAGTGCGGATCTACAACAGTTAAAGTTGTTCCTCCAAGCTAAAGCATAAGATATTGATACGCTAAGGCGCAGCAATAACGTCTGTTGTTGCGCCCAATTGAGTGAATGATTGCGTCAGATTGTTGCGTTAGATATTGCGTTAGTTTACGGCTGAGTTTGTTGCCTTCTACGTTTCCCCGCGAGTGCTTTTCTCCTCTTTGTTTGTTACTCCCACTTAAGTTTTACGGCTAATCGGTTGAATGTCGATTCGGCTCACACTCTTGAATCTAATGCCGCGTTATTGGCTTTCAGTTATGCTAGAGTAGATTTAATTTCTTAATTCATAACCTTAATGGCAATCGAGAAAATGAAAAGTTTACCTAGCTTAAAAAACTTATTCTATTTGGTGAATCTCCATCAAGAGCAGAATTTTAACCGCGCGGCTAAGGTGTGTTTTGTCAGCCAATCGACGCTTTCGAGTGGGATCCAAAACTTAGAAGAGCAGTTAGGGCATCAGTTGATTGAGCGAGACCATAAGTCGTTTATGTTTACCGCTATTGGTGAAGAGGTGGTGCAGCGCGCCCGTAAAATTCTCACCGATGTGGATGATTTGGTTGAATTGGTGAAAAACCAAGGCGAGCCGATGACAGGCGATATTCGTTTAGGGTGTATTCCTACGATTGCGCCTTTCCTATTGAGCCGTGTTATTCGCCAATGCCAGCAATCTTATCCTGCAATGAGTTTATTACTGAAAGAAGATACCACTGAGCGTTTGCTGGATGCCTTAGGTAAGGGTGAGCTGGATTTATTGATCCTTGCTTTGCCTGTAGATACCAGCGGTTATCACAGTATGAAAGTGGGTAAAGATCCATTCAAAATGGTGATCCATAAGGATTTAGCCGGAGAAATCCATCAGCCGATCGATTACCAAGCCTTGCCAGACGAGAGTATTTTCCTGCTGCAAAGCGAGCATTGCATTACGGGGCATGCCATCACAGCCTGTCAGCTTGGGGATAGCGCGAAAGTGAATCCGTTTGCCGCCACCAGTTTGCATACCTTAGTGCAGATGGTGAACAGTAAGCTGGGCACCACATTCCTGCCGCAAATGGCAATCGATGCGGGTATTTTGAACGACACTGATTTGGTGGTGATGACGCCGCCAGGTGAAGCGCCTTACCGTGATATCGGCCTTGTCTGGCGTCAAACGACCAGTCGGATCTTAACCTTCCGCACCTTAGGTTTAATGATCCAAAAGTTATTAACTAAAGAAGCACAATAAGCTCGCTGCAACTGTAAAGTGTTAATGCAACTCAACGCTTAAATATGATGAGAAATTAGAGTGGGGAAACGCCAAACACTTCGATGGAGTGTTGTTTCCCTTTGAGTTTGACTGGGCCTAGATTCGATAGGTGATATTGCGTGTTGGGATTATCTAAACGTCCCGCGAGTGCGCCCGAGATCAACATGCGTTGCCCCAAGGGATTACACTGATCTTGCAGTCTCGCTAGGGTATTGAGCACATCACTAAAGAAACTAATCTCCTGTTTTTGCACGCCAACAACCGCTGCTACGACTTGGCCACAATGGGCCGCCGCTTTAAACTTAGGCACAAAGCCATAGTGTTCTTCAAAGTAACGTCTTTGCCAATTAAGCTGCTGACTAAATTCAAAATAGATATTCATGCAGCGGTCGTGGACTATCCCTTCTTCTAAAGGCCAGTGGATCAACACGGCATCGCCCATATAGCGATAAATCTCGGCTTCGTTGTTGGTCACAGTATCAGACAGCAAACTAAAGCTATCTTGGATCAAGCGGCTAAAACGGTAATCCCCAAGTGATTCGGCGTGTGTGGTCGAGGCGACCATGTCTAAGTAAAGGAATAATCGTTGTTCGTACCTTGGCTTATGGTATTTACCGAGGCCAATGTTGAGCAGAATACGTGGGCCAACTAACAGCGCCATTTGCTCGACGAAGGCTAAACTGACTCGCACGACCACCAGATAGACGATCAATGCTTGGAATGAAGGACTGTAGAGAATGTGCGCCGTCAGCATTTGTCTTAGGGTCGACATGTGATTTTCGATGGCCCACATATTCAAGAACTGGGTCATGTAAGCTAATGTCGTCGCCCCCAGTAATAAAAACAAGCCTTTAAAGATGACAGAAAACACATAGGGGAGGCGATTGATAGCACTGAAATCAGCAATAACGTTCGACATCCAATGCAGGCTGCCAAAAATTATCCCCATATAGATAGCAAGTGTCGCGAGATCGGCCGAACCTACCGCCCATTGGGGCAGTTCTGGTGATTGGGCATATCGAAAAAACACGAATGCAGCCATGGCAATCGCCCAAGCTAAAATCGCAAAAAGGAGTTTTTTCGCTTGTCTACGTGCTCTCACTGCGTGATGGGTATCCGAATACGGCTGTGATTTCAGAATGCCGTAGTTTATAGAAAAGAGTCACCTTAGTGCCAGTGAAATTTGTGATCTGGATCAATCTAAGTCTATATCGTCACTAAATATTAACCAAAAACCTTATTAAGTATCATGGCGGTGAAACTGGTCTTTAAATAAAAACCCCTAGGGTTGGTCATTTTGAGGCTGCCATCTTCGGCAATGCTTTGCGTTAATGCTTTACTGTTGGCGGCTTTGGGACGTAATTGCAGTACTTCGCCGTGGCGTGCGGTGAGTTTTTCGACTTTGCCGAGGGCGATAAGCTCCATGATCTCTTCCCAATCCTGTTGCAGTAATTGCAACTCCTGTGGATCAGGCTCCCACAATATCGGGGTGCCAATACGGCGCTCACCTACAGGAATGTGCCGTTCACCTTCTACAGGTACCCAAAGGACGCGCTGTAACTTATGGCAGACTAAGCTATTTTGCCAGGTTAACCCTTGGATATTTGACAGCGGTGCCACGCAGACATAAGTGGTCTCCAGTGGTCGCCCTTGTGAATCTATGGGGATGGTTTTAAGTTCTACCCCTAAATGTAGAAAATCTTGCTCAGGTTTAGACCCCGCCGTTGCGCCCAATTCCATTTCGATTAATTGGCCGACCCAGCCTTTATCGCGTTTAAGATCCCTGGGAACATTTAAGCCTCTTTGTGCTGCTATTTGCGCCAAACTCACGCCAGCCATCAGATGGGCGCGTTCGAGTAACTCAGGGAGATTTTCGGGCGGGATAATTTGATTCATGGTTGGATTTTACTTAAAAATAACCGCTTAGCAATGGCGGTTAAAAAGTGAGCGCCAAAGTTCGGGTAAAATTATAACGAATGCTTTTGAACTAAGTGCCTGATTTTAAATTTTATATCTGAGTTACTCCCCGTTTTGCAAAAAAGTGTTCAAAGTTACTCTCTGCTTTCCCTTGCGTTCCTCACACACTTATCCACAGATATTATGGATAACTCAGTAAAATGCGTCCCCTAACCTAATAAAAACCCCAAGTCAATGCGAATAAAGGGCATTTATTCTGGCTTTTGTGGACAGTTGTGGACACTATTTGTGTATAAAGTTGTGTAGTGTTGTGAGAACTATAGAAATACCTCTGGCTGGTTAAATAATGAGCTTTATTGTTTTTTTTGCCATTTTAAAATGAAGGGATCTATTTAAGTTGTTGAATTTAATTTTAATTAAGTTTTAACTCTAAATTATTTAAATGGCGGTAAACAGATGTTTTTTGAGCGTTATAACAAGTTTACCTGAGTTTCAAACAGAGATATCCACAGAAAATGTGGATATCCCCGCATTTCATCCCCTAGCTTTGTTGATAAATGTCTTTTAAGTGTGATTTTATCCAAGGCCTAGGGTGAAATAGAGGTTTGCTGAGAGACTAGCTTTATGAAACAATCAGTTTATTAAAATTTAATGTGATTTGGAGTCCATGTGATTGATAGCGACGGCTTTCGCGCAAATGTGGGCATTATAATTTGTAACAGATATGGCCAAGTCATGTGGGCCAGACGCTTCGGTCAACACTCATGGCAATTTCCTCAAGGTGGTGTCGATGATGGCGAGACAGCAGAAGAGGCAATGTACCGTGAGTTATATGAAGAAGTGGGCCTAAGACCCGAACACGTGCATATCCTAACCTCGACCCGTTCTTGGTTACGCTATCGTTTGCCAAAGCGTTTAGTCAGGCAAGACAGTAAACCTGTGTGTATTGGGCAAAAACAAAAGTGGTTTCTGTTACAACTGAAAAGCCAAGATAGTGCGATTAATTTAAGCTCCTCTGGGCATCCTGAATTTGACGATTGGCGCTGGGTAAGTTATTGGTATCCTGTGCGGCAAGTCGTGTCATTTAAGCGTGATGTTTATCGTAAGGTGATGAAAGAGTTTGCGGTAACGGCATTGTCATTCCAGACCCTAGAAATACCTAGGAAACGGGGAAGACAAAAAACAACGGGCTGATTTTCAAAAGAGGATTGAAAACAGTGTTAAATACGCTTAGGGATATTACTCAGGCTGTGGCATCTGCCCACAGTTTGGAAACCGCATTAGAAGTCTTAGTCTCATCGACTAAAGCGGCGATGGAAACCCAATGTTGCTCCATCTATATCCTAGAAGAGCAAGAACTGGTGTTATCTGCAACCGACGGTCTTGAAAAAAGCGCCGTTGGTCGGGTACGTATGCCGCTGACCGAAGGTTTAGTGGGACTCGCTGCCCAGCGAGAAGAGGCGGTTAACTTAGCGGATGCACGGCTTCATCCTCGATTCAAACTTTTCCCTGAAGTCGCCGAAGAAGAATACCGCGCCTTTCTAGCCGTACCTATCATCTACCAGAAAGCCGTGGTCGGAGTGATAGTGGTTCAGCAGGCGAGTGCGCGCCAATTCAGTGAAGGCGAAGAAGCCTTCCTGATGACGCTCGCCGCCCAGTTAGCAATGGCTGTGCGCGGCTTAAAACAAAAAGCCCAAGTCAGTTCCCATCATCAACAAATTCTATTTCAAGGTACGTCGGCATCAAACGGTATCGCCATTGCGTATGCCTTTGTGCTCGGTGGAGAAATCCCCCTTGAGCAGCCCGACGTGCGCTCTGATGATATTGCCTATGAGTCCAGCCGCTTAACGACGGCTATGGTGCGTTGTAAAGAAGCGATTGGCGCATTATCTCAGCGGTTTGACCGCGAGCAAGATGACGAAGTCGTCTCTATTTTCAATGCATTACAGCTATTACTTGATGACGCCAGTTTAGGCGGAGAGTATGCCCGCGAGGTGCAATTAGGTTGGGCTGCTGAATCGGCGGTAAGCCGAGTGTCCTTGCGTTATATTCAGCAATTTTTGGCGATGGAAGATCCTTATCTTAAGGAGCGGGCAAGCGATATCCGCGACTTAGGCCAAAAAGTATTGCGCCAGCTGATTGAGCCAGAGCGTTTAGAGCTTGAACCCGATAAACCTGTAATTTTAATTACCCGCGAAGCCGATGCGACTATGCTGGCTGAGTTCCCAAGGCAGAAACTTGCGGGGATTGTCACTGAGCTTGGCGGGGTAAACTCCCATGCCGCTATTTTAGCCCGCGCCTTAGGTGTGCCGGCCATTACTGGTGTAGAACAACTGTTATCCGCCAATATTGACCAAAAGCTCTTAGTGGTAAACGCAAGTCGTGGCCAGCTATTGGTATCGCCATCCCCTGCTATTGTCGGCGAGTATCGCAGCTTAATTTCGGCGCAAAAAGCGCTGCAACGCCAGTATGCTCAAGAATTAGCACTGCCTTCTGTAACCCTCGATGGCTCACGTATTCGCTTGTATCTCAATGCGGGCTTACTCAGTGGCGTGGCCTCAGAAATTGCCGAAGGCGCTGACGGAATTGGGCTATATCGCACCGAAATCCCTTTTATGCTACAACAACGTTTCCCGAGTGAGTCTGAGCAAGTCAAAGTCTATCAACAGGTCTTATCGGCGGCGTCGGGTCGACCTGTGGTGATGCGCACTTTGGATGTTGGCGGTGATAAACCTCTGCCGTATTTCCCAATTAAAGAAGACAATCCTTTCCTCGGTTGGCGCGGGATCCGTTTGTCGCTGGATCATCCTGAGTTATTTTTGGTGCAGTTACGGGCCATGTTGCAGGCGGGTGGAGATGGTAAGCAATTAAGTATTTTACTGCCCATGGTCAGTAACTTAGATGAAATCGATCAATCCTTAGAATATCTGCAGCAAGCCTATGTTGAACTTAAGAACGATGTAAACAGCAACATAGTGATGCCACGCATCGGCATTATGCTCGAAGTGCCGGCTATGTTGTATCAATTGGATGATGTGGCAAAACGGGTAGATTTTGTTTCCGTTGGCAGTAATGACTTAACCCAGTATTTGCTTGCGGTTGACCGTAACAATCCACGGGTGAGCTCGTTATTTGACAGTTATCACCCTGGGATATTGCGGGCTTTGCATCAGGCTCACTTAGATTGTCGATATCATAAGCTTGATATCAGTATTTGTGGAGAGCTCGCGGGCGAGCCTATGGGCGCCATTTTGTTGGTGGCCATGGGATACGATCAATTGAGTATGAATCAGGGCAGTTTAGCGCGGATCAATTATCTATTGCGCCGCGTTGCAAGGGCCGATTTAGATCAATTGCTAGCTAAATCCTTGAGCCTATCAAATGGCTTCCAAGTGCGCGAGTTGGTTAAAGAATATTTAAACCAGCAAGGTCTCTCGACAATTCTTAATTAACTAATCTTGTCTTTTGCTTTAAGCTAAGGCCCTCAATTTATCACGCTGTAGGTACTCGTGTGGATAGTTTGTTGTCGGTGTTTTTTATTTGCTTAGCTTTAGGTGCATTTGTCGGCTTTATGGCGGGATTATTAGGTATCGGTGGCGGCTTGATTGTAGTGCCTGCGCTGCTTTATATTCTGCCTTCCGTTGGGATTACTTCTGCGCAATTACCCCATATTGCGATAGCCACTTCGCTGGCGGCCATTATTCTCACTTCCATCTCATCGATGCGAGCGCATCACAAGCGGGGGAACGTGCCCTGGGGATTGTTTCGTACTATGTTCCCTGGGATTGTGCTCGGTGCGTTGATGTCAGGTTTCATTGCCGAACAGATCCCTGCTGCAACTCTTAAACAAGGCTTTGCGGCTTTTGTGATTTTAATGGCGATTCAGATGGCGTATCCCCTTAAAACTGAATCGAACCGAGAATTACCTAGTTCAATTATTCTGTTTGTGGTTGCTGTAATCGTCGCTGTAATTGCAGGATTAATGGGAATTGGTGGCGGAGTATTGTTAGTGCCGTTTTTAACCTTCTTTGGTCTGCAGATGCGTTACGCGGTTGGGTTTTCGGCGGCGACAGGTTTGTTGATCTCCCTGTCGGGCAGTTTCGGCTATATCATCGCAGGCCTTAATGCGCCCGAGTTACCTTATGGCACCTTAGGTTTTATCTTTTTACCTGCTTTGTTTGGTTTAGTGATCACTTCTGTCCTGATGGCGCCCGTTGGCGTGAAAGCGGCAAGCACTTGGCCAACATCGGTACTTAAAAAGATATTTGCACTGTTATTGCTGTGTGTCGGCCTTAAGTTAATTCTGACCTAGTTTTTATGTTTACCTCTATTTGAGGCTGCTAATGGATGTGTTATGGCGTTGAGTTTCCCCAATATCGATCCCGTGATCGTATCATTTGGACCCTTTAATCTGTTTGGACAAACCTTTGAACCTGCACTGCGTTGGTATGGTTTTACCTATTTAGTCGGATTTGTTGCGGCTATGTGGTTGCTCAATCGACAAGCTGACCGCTCCAAGGGAGTATGGTCGCGGGAGCAAGTGTCAGATTTACTCTTTTATGGTTTTCTTGGGGTGATATTGGGCGGGCGTGTCGGTTATGTGCTTTTTTATCATTTCGATTATTTCCTCGCCAGCCCTATGTATTTATTTAAAATCTCCGAAGGCGGCATGTCCTTCCACGGCGGTTTGATGGGCGTGATAGCGGCGATGATTTATATTGCCTGGAAACAAAAGCGCACCTTCTTTGCAGTAGCCGATATGGTGGCACCTGTTGTGCCTATCGGTTTAGGCGCAGGGCGAATTGGTAACTTTATTAATGGTGAACTCTGGGGCCGAACCACAGACGTCCCATGGGGCATGGTGTTTCCAACTGGAGGCCCCGAACCGCGCCATCCTTCCCAGTTGTACCAATTTGCACTTGAAGGTGTGGCATTATTTCTTTTACTTTACTGGTTTAGTAAACGTACCGATAAAGTTGGTGCCGTCTCTGGTATGTTCTTAGTCGGTTACGGTATTTTCCGTATTATGGTTGAAACGGTGAGACAACCCGATGCACAGTTGGGACTCTACTGGGGATTGATGACCATGGGGCAGATACTCTCTATCCCTATGGTGTTAATCGGTTTGTACTTGATTTTTCGTAAGCAAGGTAAGCAGCAATGAAACAGTATTTAGACTTAATGAAGCACATCTTAGCCGAAGGTGTGGATAAATCGGATCGCACAGGTACGGGGACTCGCTCAGTATTTGGCTATCAAATGCGCTTCGATTTGAGCAAAGGTTTTCCTTTGGTAAGCACCAAGAAATGCCACATGCGCTCTATCATCCACGAATTGCTGTGGTTCCTGAAGGGTGAAACTAACGTTGCCTATTTACGCGAAAATAAGGTCAGTATTTGGGACGAATGGGCCGATGATAATGGCGATTTGGGCCCAGTTTATGGTGCCCAGTGGCGCAGTTGGCCAACCCAGAGTGGTGATGCTATCGACCAGATTTCGCAAGTTATCGCCCAGATAAAATCTCAACCAGATTCTCGCCGTCTTATCGTTTCTGCTTGGAACGTGGGCGAACTGGATAAAATGGCTTTGGCACCGTGCCACGCGTTTTTTCAGTTCTATGTAGCCGATGGCAAATTATCTTGTCAGCTGTATCAGCGTAGTTGTGATGTGTTTCTTGGTTTGCCATTTAATATTGCCAGTTATGCTTTGTTAACTATGATGGTCGCCCAGCAATGTGACTTGGCCTTAGGTGATTTTGTATGGACGGGTGGCGATACCCATTTATATTCTAATCATATGGAACAGACGGCACTGCAGTTAAGCCGTGATCCAAAACCGTTGCCGACCATGACTATTGTACGCAGACCTGAGTCAATTTTTGATTATCAATTCGACGATTTCGAGCTAACAAACTATGCTCCACATCCCCATATCAAAGCACCTGTCGCCGTCTAACGTGCAATTTTTCGACTAATACCTCGGAATAGCCGAGGTGTTAGGTCGAAACTTACGATTATATTTGTTGTTACAATTCGTCTACACTCAATTCATTATGATTTTTAGGAGTGCACGATGGAAAAAGCAATTAGAAATTTTCTGAGCCAAGAATCGGCTGGCGGTATCCTATTATTGGTTGCTGTTGCCTTAGCTATGCTGATGGCCAATTCCCCTTTATCTGGACTTTATCAAGGCTTTTTAGGCACTGACGTACAAGTTAAAATTGGCGAGCTCGATATTCATAAGCCGCTAATTCTGTGGATCAACGATGGCCTGATGGCCGTATTCTTTTTGCTTATTGGTTTAGAAGTTAAACGTGAGTTACTCGAAGGCGCCTTATCGAGTGTCGCTCAAGCCTCTCTGCCTACCTTTGCGGCCATTGGCGGCATGTTAGTCCCTGCTGGGGTGTACTTGCTGTTTAACTATGGCGATCCGGTCACACAAGCGGGCTGGGCGATTCCTGCCGCGACGGATATTGCGTTTGCTTTAGGTATTATGGCGCTGCTTGGGAGCCGAGTTCCCGTTTCACTGAAAGTCTTCTTACTTGCTTTAGCGATTATCGATGACTTAGGCGTCATAGTGATTATCGCGCTGTTCTACAGCACCGACCTATCAACCATCAGTTTAGTGATTGCCAGTTTAGCGATTGCGGGTTTGGTTGGATTAAACCGCAAAGGGGTCACCTCACTTTTACCCTATGGCATCTTAGGATTAATCCTTTGGGTCGCCGTACTTAAGTCTGGAGTGCATGCGACTCTGGCTGGCGTCATCATCGCTTTCTGTATTCCATTACGGGCAAAGGATGGCAGCTCACCTTCAGAAGGCTTAGAGCACAGTTTGCACCCTTGGAGCACCTTCTTCATTCTGCCTGTGTTCGCTTTCGCCAATGCGGGTGTTTATGTCGGCAATATGAATTTGGAGACGTTAATTTCTCCGGTACCTGTCGGTATTGCACTGGGCCTGATGTTAGGCAAGCCTATTGGTGTGATGGTGTTTAGCTATATTGCGGTGAAACTTAAACTCGCTCAGTTACCCGATGGTGTAGGTTGGAAGCAAATTGCCCCAGTCGCGGCCATGTGCGGTATTGGGTTTACTATGTCTATGTTTATTGCGTCGTTAGCCTTTGAACATGCAGACCCTATGTACGGTGACTTAGCACGCCTAGGAACCTTAATCGGTTCGATTATGGCGGCGCTAGTCGGGTATTTCTGGTTATCAAAAGTGTTACCTAATAAAGGAGTATAACTATGATAAAGTTGAAATTAATGGGAATGGCAACACTCTTATGTCTATCGACAACCGCAACGGCATCACAAATAGCGGCCTGTAATCAGGATGCGAACTCTCAGACTTGCCAAAGCTATCTTGAAGGGATAGTGGATGGCGCTCTGATGTTTAAATCTGATTCCTTAGGGGCGAGATTAGAAACCAATGGTTATGAATCAAGGGCGCTTAAATATCGCGGCGGTAAACGTTTCCAAGAGGCGAATCGGACCTATTGCGCTGAACGTATCCCTGAACGTCATGTTTTAGTCTCAGGTGTCACTGAAGCGGTAAGTCTGGGTAATGCGACTGATTTGGAGCAATTACAAGGCATAGTCACAAACTTGCTTGATTGCCAGCGTTTGCAATAAACTGATTTAAAACAATAGATTTATAATCCCTCTGCGCCTTGGGCGTATGAGGGGCGATTCAAAACGGATGAGCATGCTGCACTTGAATTACAACCACCTGTATTATTTTTGGATGATTAAGAAAAAGGGCTCGGTTGCTAAGGCGGCTGAAGCCCTCTGTTTAACGCCGCAAACGATAACAGGGCAAATTCGTGCCCTAGAAGACAGGTTGAATGGCAGTTTATTCAAGCGAGTAGGGCGGACACTGGAAGCCACTGAGTTAGGTGAGTTAGTATTTCGCTACGCAGATAAGATGTTTAGTCTTAGCTATGAAATGCTCGATTTACTTAACTATCAAAAAGATGATGCCATGCTTTTCGAAGTGGGTATCGCCGATGCTTTGTCTAAAGCCTTAGTCAGCCGTGTCTTGTTATCCGTCGTCCCCAATGACAGTTCTATGCATTTAGCTTGCTATGAGGCGACCCACGAGAGCCTGATGGCGCGTTTGCGTGAGCATAAACTGGATATGATCCTCTCCGATTGTGCCGGTGAATCACTGAAGTATCCCGAAATCTTATCTAAAAAGTTAGGCGAGTGTGGTGTGAGTTTTTTCTCCGCTGATACTTATAGTGCTGATTTCCCAGCCTGTTTAGAGCAAGGCCAGCTATTGATCCCCGGCCGCAGAACCTCACTTGGACAGCAGTTATATCGCTGGTTTGACGAACAAAATCTTAAAGTCAGTATCTTGGGTGAGTTCGACGATGCGGCCATGATGAAGGCCTTTGGTTACCTTAAACGGGGGATATTTGTCACGCCGTCGATTTATCGCCAAGAAGTGATTTCCCATGGGATGAATTTGCTCGGTGAAACCACGGATGTGAAAGAGGAATACCATGTGATGTTTGCCGAACGTATGATCCAACATCCTGCGGTAAAGCGCTTGTTAGATACAGATTTCAGCGATCTCTTTGCTGGACGCGATATGCAAGTAAAACAATGCTAATTTTGTGAGCCAATGTGAAGGGTTAATCGACACTTTAGTCACTGAACTGATAGACTAATGCCAAATCTGTGTTGGGAGAAATACCTTGGAATTAATGAACATCGCAAGGGTTCGCTGGGCATGTCGCCGCGGGATGCTGGAATTAGACGTTTTGTTTCAACCTTTTGTTGAAAATTTCTATCAAGAAATGTCCGATCAAGATAAAACCGTGTTTATCCGTTTGTTGGAATGTGAAGATCCCGAATTGTTTGCATGGTTTATGGGTCATGAAGTGTGCCCTGATGCTGAGCTTGCGCGCATGGTAGTGAAAGTCCGTGGAAGACCGGCACCATAGTTTCAGTGTAAAAGCCTCCTTCGACCAACGACTCTCGTTGGTCGTTTTTATTTGTGTCTGCTCTAGCTCATTTCTGCTCTGGCCTCAAAGCGATAATCTCACCTTATCCCTGCTTAAATATATGTTTATCCTGCTAGTTTGTATTTTCTTGCTGTCGCAGTTGTGGCGACTGCAGCATTGGCGTTTAGATTTTGTGCTTAGTGATAAAGGCGAGGGACGTTTATCAACGGGGGAGCACTTTAAGGTATTAAAGCGCACTTGGGTGACACCCTTTGTATGTTTGATGTATATCGAAGTGGATACTCAGCTGCGGCTCTTGATAGTTTGGGCGGATATGCTAGACGATACTGACTATCGGCATTTATGCCGGCTGTTACTACGGGCTAAAATAAAACAGACTAAACCTGATACCGAGGTTTAGTCTGTTTTCTGCAAGCCAAATAAGAACCTAAGCCTATAAACACATAAGCGGTTACTTTTCTGGTAGTAAAATTGTTGGGCGCGGCGCGTCTAATTTCTCAGGGTGATCGATATTAAAATGCAAACCACGGCTTTCTTTACGCTCCATGGCACAGCGAATAATCAACTCGGCCACTTGCACTAAGTTACGTAATTCGAGCAAGTTATTGCTGACTCTGAAGTTACTGTAATATTCCTGAATTTCTTGCTGTAACATCAGGCAGCGACGCAGAGCACGCTCCAGACGTTTATCCGAGCGCACGATCCCGACGTAGTCCCACATGAATAACCGCAGTTCGTGCCAGTTATGGGCGATGACCACTTCTTCGTCCGAGTTAGAGACTTTGCTTTCATCCCATGCTGGAATTTGTCCCGGCATTTGAATTTTATACAGCTGGCTCTCAATATCATGTGACGCCGCACGGGCAAACACTAAACATTCGAGTAGCGAGTTACTTGCCAGACGATTCGCGCCATGCAAGCCCGTATAGGCCACTTCACCAATGGCATAGAGGCCGTTGAGATCCGTTTGACCGTGCATATCTGTCATCACGCCGCCGCAGGTGTAGTGAGCCGCAGGCACGACAGGGATAGCATCTTTAGTGATATCAATCCCCAGCTCTAAGCAGCGGCTATAGATGGTCGGGAAATGCTTCATCACAAAGTCAGCATCTTTATGGCTGATATCCAGATACACACAATCGGCACCGAGACGTTTCATCTCATAGTCGATAGCGCGAGCAACAATGTCACGTGGGGCGAGTTCAGCGCGTTCATCAAAGTCCGGCATAAAACGGCTGCCGTCAGGACGACGCAAATAAGCCCCTTCACCACGCAGGGCTTCGGTGAGTAAGAAGTTGCGCGCATCGGCATGGTACAAACACGTCGGATGGAATTGGTTGAACTCCATATTCGCCACGCGGCAACCTGCACGCCATGCCATGGCAATACCATCGCCGCTAGCGACATCGGGGTTAGAGGTATATTGATAAACTTTAGAACTACCGCCGGTCGCTAACGCAACAAACTTGGCCTTAACGGTTTCGACGTGTTCTTCGTTGCGATTCCACACATAAGCGCCTAACACTCGATTTCCTGGGCGATTTAATTTACGGGTGGTGATAAGGTCGATGGCGTTATAGCGTTCTAAAACTTGGATATTGGGGTGGGCGAGTGCACGCTCTTGTAGCGTGGTTTGCACTTCTTTGCCTGTGGCATCGGCAGCGTGCAAAATACGTCTGTGGCTATGGCCGCCTTCACGGGTTAAATGGTAAGGTGCGTCTTTTGCATTACCGTCAGTGGTTTCTTCTTTATCGAAGGCGACGCCACATTCGATAAGCCATTGCATCGCACTCTTAGCATTTTCAGCGGTAAAAGTGACGACATCTTTGTCGCATAAACCCGCACCTGCGATTAATGTGTCTGCAACATGGGATTCGATAGTGTCACTTTCGTCGAAGACGGAGGCGATACCGCCTTGGGCGTAGTAAGTCGACCCTTCCGAGAGTGGGCCTTTTGAAAGCAGAATTACTTTTGCTTTTTCAGCAAGATGCAAAGCTAGTGTCAGACCTGCGGCACCGCTACCTATGACTAATATGTCAGATTGGTGTTCAACTACTTGTTTCATCGGGTATCATGATGTGACTGAAGAGTGCCAACTATGGTAAACCAACTCACGGATTATGGGTACTTTCCTTTTAACCTTACTTTTTTTGTATATTTTTTAGAACTTTTTCAAAGTACGCGAGTCTACATAAGTGAATATGATTCGAGCGACTGAGAAATCAGCATTTTAGATTTAGGAGAAGTCGGCTCGGATGAGTGGACAATTAAGTGATCAACAATTAGTTGAGCGCGTACAACAAGGTGATAAAAACGCTTTTAACCTGTTAGTGCTTAAATATCAAAGTAAAGTCATTAGCTTGATATCCCGTTATGTACGGAACCAAGCGGACGTTGCAGATGTCGCACAGGAAGCGTTTATCAAAGCTTATCGAGCTTTGCCAAACTTTCGCGGTGAAAGTGCATTTTATACTTGGTTGTACCGCATCGCAGTAAACACTGCGAAGAATTATCTCGTATCACAGGGGCGTAGAACGCCCGCTAATGATGTTGATGCAGAAGATGCCGAATATTATGAAGGCAGTGACGCGCTGAAGGAGTTCGCCTCCCCAGAACGGCTATTGTTATCGGAAGAAATCAAAAAAGTGATTTTCGATACCTTAGAAACGCTGCCAGAAGAATTACGAATGGCCATCTCGTTGCGTGAACTTGATGGTATGAGTTACGAAGACATTGCCATAGTCATGGATTGCCCCGTAGGGACCGTAAGATCGCGTATCTTCCGAGCTCGAGAGGCAATCGATAAAAAGCTCCAGCCGTTGCTGGAAGCCTAAATTCTTATTTTAAGAAACCCTTATATTTAGACAGGTGAAAAATGGATAAATTAGGTCAAGAATGGGTATCTGCCGCAGTCGATGGAGAGACTGATGCGCAGACCATGGCAGAGTTATCTGCTGATACACATTCACATGATAAATGGCATAACTATCATATGATAGGCGATGCCATGCGTGGCGAGTTGCCGCAGAATATTGTGTTAGATCTCTCTGCTAGCATTGCCGCCGCCATTGAGCTTGAGCCAGCGATAGTTGCGCCTAAGCATCATGCGTCTAAGGTTGCTGCACCTGTAACCCCGCAAATTGCCGCCAATGCGCAGCAAAACCGCGTCGTACCTTTGTTTAAGCAATTTGGCCAATATGCCATTGCTGCGACGGTTGCTATGTTTGCGATTGTTGGTGTGCAGAATTACAATCAGAGCGCCGATGACGCCGCGTCACCATCGCCCGTATTGATTACCAGACCGCTAATTGGTAGCGCATCACCTGTGAGCCTACAAACGGGTCCAGTTCAACAGAATCAAGGTTATACCAATGATCAGGTGAACGAGCAGCGTCGCCGAATTAATACTTATATTCAAGATCATATGTTGCAACAACGATTGAATACCGGTGCGGTTGTAGAGGACAATACCGAGGTCGTACCCGTTCCGGTCAATCAATAACGAGGAGTTAGCTTGCGTCTAATCCTGTTGGCTTTATTAGCCTTGGTCTTTCCTGCGATGGCGCAGGAAGATATGCCTGCCAAAGTCTGGCTCGAGAAAATGAGTCAGGCCTTACGAGAGAAAGAGTTTAAAGCATCGATTATTCAACTTCAGGCCGATCATATTCGGCCTTTGGTTTACCTGCACGGTAAGGTGAATAATCAAGAAGTTGCCTTTCTAGAATACCTTAACGGTCCACCTAAAAATGCTGTGCGTGTCGGCAATCGTGTCACCTTTATTGAGCACGACGAGCCTGCATACAGTATTGTTTCTAGTCATATCCAAGGTGTTTGGCCAGCAGCTTTTTCTGCCAATATGGCGGATTTAGAAGTGGGTTATCAGTTTGTGCTTGGTGGTCGCACCCGTATTGCTGGTCGTCCGGGGCAAATGATCCGCCTATTGCCCAATGATGAATTCCGTTATGGCTTTCAAATTTGGCTCGATATGGAAACTTATCTGCCGCTGCGATACGACATGCTGACTCAAGATAAGCAATTACTTGAGCAGATCATGGTGATTGAACTTATCGAATTCAGCGAGCCGCCAGCCATTTTGCAAGAAGCCTATAAGCAAGAATGGCCAGCAGTTATCGATCAAGCCGAGCGCCAAGATGGTCAAAACTGGCAATTTGCTTGGTTACCCGCAGGTTTTACTGTGGTCGTGCGTGATCACCATAGATTGATTGGTAGCCATGAGGCGGTGGAATACATAGCACTGACCGATGGACTAGCTAATATTTCAGTTTATGTGGCGCGGGCGGGGACAAGTCCATTACCTGAAGAATTAATCACCCGCAATGGTTTGTCGTTAGTCTCAGAAAAAGTGGGTAATGCCGAAGTGGTTGCTGTGGGTAAAGTGCCGACAGAAACCCTAACACGCATTGCTAAAAGTCTGACGCTAGAATAGGACGCCGATTATGATGGAAGAAATTGCTCGAGTCGTCGCCAGTGATAGCCAAGGCTGGTTGACGGTTGAAGTCGAACTTAAGAGTACCTGCAAGAGCTGCAGTAACAGTGAGTCTTGCGGGACTTCTGCTGTTGCTCAGGCTTTTTCCTCGAAAACCCAGCAATTTTCGATTCAGAGTGAGCGTCGCTGCGAGGCGGGTGAGTTACTCAAATTAGGCCTTCCCGAGAGCGTGATCCTCAAAGCCGCGGCATTAATCTATTTAATGCCGCTGTTTGGTTTGTTTGTTGGCGCGGCGTTAGGCCAATTTTTAGGCCAGTTGCTTGAGTTTAATCCTAACCTCGGTGCCATGGGCTTTGCGGCCGTTGGTGCCTTGCTTGCGTGGTCTTTTGGTAAGCAACAGGCCAAACGCTTAGAAGTCGATGCTCAACCTGTGATTTTGGCCTATTTGGGCATGAGCATCAATTTACAAGAATTAGCTCAATAATTTCAATGTGTTATTTTTTATCAAATAACAACTAACTGCGGTTTTGGGCGTTGTTTTATCGGTCTGTCCTAAGTAGGAGTGAATGTGATTGGTATTGAAACCGCAATCAGGTACAATTTCGCTCCTTTGAACCGTATCCATTTTCAGTATTAGTCATTGCAGCATAATGAAACAAATTAGAAACTTCTCAATTATTGCCCATATCGACCATGGTAAATCGACGCTATCAGATCGTCTTATTCAGGTTTGTGGCGGTTTAACCGACCGTGAAATGGATGCTCAAGTTTTAGATTCTATGGATCTAGAACGTGAGCGTGGTATTACGATTAAGGCACAAAGTGTCACTTTGGATTACAAAGCCAAAGATGGCCTTGTCTATCAACTCAACTTTATTGATACCCCAGGTCACGTTGACTTCTCCTACGAGGTCTCGCGCTCATTAGCTGCCTGTGAAGGCGCTTTGCTGGTGGTTGATGCGGGTCAGGGCGTTGAAGCTCAGACACTGGCAAACTGTTACACCGCGCTGGATATGAATCTAGATGTGGTACCTATTTTAAACAAGATTGACTTACCACAAGCCGATCCAGAACGTGTTGCTGCCGAGATTGAAGATATCGTCGGTATCGATGCCATGGATGCTGTGCGTTGTTCGGCTAAAACCGGTGTCGGTGTCGACGAGGTTTTAGAAGTCATTGTTGCCAAAATTCCACCGCCAGAAGGCGATCCTAACGCACCATTGCAAGCCTTGATCATCGATTCTTGGTTTGATAACTACCTAGGCGTAGTGTCTTTAGTGCGAATTAAACACGGTAGCCTGAAAAAAGGTGACAAGTTTAAGGTAATGTCTACAGGACAAAACCACACTGCAGATCGCGTCGGTATTTTCACCCCAAAACAAACTGATAAAACCGAACTTAAAACCGGTGAAGTAGGCTTTGTGATTGCGGGTCTGAAAGAAATTCACGGCGCGCCTGTGGGCGATACATTAACTTTAGCCAAAAACGGTGCTGAAAAGCCGTTACCTGGTTTTAAGAAAGTGAAGCCACAGGTATACGCTGGCGTATTCCCGATTTCTACTGACGAATATGAAAACTTCCGTGATGCGCTGAATAAGCTCAGCCTGAACGATGCGTCATTATTCTTCGAACCAGAAAGTTCATCGGCACTCGGTTTTGGTTTCCGCATTGGCTATTTAGGCCTGCTGCACATGGAAATCGTACAAGAGCGTTTAGAGCGTGAATACAACCTAGAGTTGATCACTACAGCGCCAACCGTAGTGTACGAAGTGGTGATGACCAGCGGTGAAACGATTTACGTTGATAACCCGTCTGATCTACCAGCGATTAACAACATCGAAGAAATGCGTGAGCCGATTGTTGAGGCCAACATTTTAGTGCCAAAAGAATACTTAGGTAACGTGATTACCTTGTGTATTGAAAAACGTGGCACGCAAGTGAACATGGTTTACCACGGTAACCAAGTGGCTGTGACGTATCATCTGCCAATGGCGGAAGTGGTCATGGACTTCTTCGACCGTTTGAAATCCACTAGCCGTGGTTATGCATCACTCGAATATAACTTTATTCGTTTCGATCCTGCAGACATGGTGCGTTTAGATATTCTCATCAACGGCGACAGAGTCGATGCCTTGGCTATGGTTATCCATAGATCCAACATTCGTCACCGTGGTTTAGCCTTAGTCGATAAGATGAAAGAGCTGATCCCACGTCAGATGTTTGATATCGCGATTCAAGCGGCTGTGGGCAGTCAAATTATTGCTCGTTCAACCGTGAAAGCCTTGCGTAAAGACGTAACGGCTAAATGTTATGGCGGCGACGTTTCTCGTAAGAAAAAACTCTTAAATAAACAAAAAGAGGGTAAGAAACGGATGAAGCAAGTGGGTAACGTTGAGGTGCCGCAGGAGGCATTCTTAGCGGTACTTAAGCTAAACGAGTAATCGTTAGCATAGAAATGACCATTTAGTTGACTATTGCGCCGCTGTTTGCGGCGCTTTAGTTAGGTTATCGCATTGGTTTATCACTTTGGTTTACCAAGGTCGAATACGGTAAGTTAACTAAAGTATGATATTCGCTGAGTTAGGCACCTTTAAATGATTTTAAAGCAGGAGTTCAATAAGCAATGGCAGCGTATTTTTCCATTATTCTAGTGCTAATCACCCTGATCTCGGGACTTATTTGGTTAGTCGATGTGCTCGCATTCGCCCCTAAGCGTCGTGAGAATTTAGCGTTAGCCAAGGCCTCGCAAGCGACGTTAACCGAAGAAGCCGAGTACCAAATCATCCGTGAGTCGACCATAGTCGAAACCGCGCACTCTATTTTCCCTGTGATTGCCTTTGTGTTGATCCTGCGTTCATTCATTTATGAGCCATTTCAAATCCCATCGGGTTCTATGATGCCAACCCTCTTAGTAGGTGACTTCATTCTGGTGGAAAAATTCAGTTATGGGCTTAAAGATCCCGTATGGCGCACTAAACTGGTTGAAACCGGCGAGCCAAAACGCGGTGATGTGATCGTGTTTAAATACCCTGAAAACCCGACAATTGACTACATCAAACGTGTTGTCGGTTTACCGGGTGATAGAATTATTTACCGTAATAAGCAGTTGATGATCCAGAAGGCCTGTGGCGTTGAGCAAACAGCTTGCCCAGAACCACAAGTTATCGCCCGTACTGAGATCAGCCGTGGTGATTATAGCCAAGATGGCGTGCCATTACTGCGTTACACGGAGCAACTGGGCGAAGTCGCCCACGATATTTTGATCAACCCAAGTCGTCCCGACATGCTGGGATATTTTAAGCGCGAAGGTAATTTACCTGCAGGTGAGTTTTTAGTGCCTGAAGGCCATTATTTTGCCATGGGTGATAACCGCGATAACAGTACCGACAGTCGTTTCTGGGGCTTTGTGCCAGAAGAAAACCTGGTCGGTAAAGCGGTAGCGATTTGGATTAGTTTTGAATTTGACCGTTCAAAAGCCGACTTCCTCCCAACTTGGGTGCCAAGCGGTGTGCGTTTTGAGCGTGTAGGTGGAATTAAATAGCATGGAACCGATTAAAAATTTGCCACGTTTGTGTCGTACTTTAGGTTATGAGTTCAAGAATATTGAGCTGTTGACTCAAGCGCTGACCCACAGAAGTGCGGCAAATAAACACAATGAACGCTTAGAGTTTTTAGGTGATTCAATTTTATCTATTGTGATTTCTGATGCGTTATATCATCAGTTTCCGAAGGCGACCGAAGGCGATTTAAGCCGGATGCGCGCCACCTTAGTGCGCGGTGATACCTTAACTATCATCGCCCAAGAATTTAAGCTCGGCGATTATTTGTATCTCGGTCCTGGTGAATTAAAAAGTGGCGGATTTAGACGCGAGTCGATTCTTGCCGATGCGGTTGAAGCCATTATTGGCGCCGTTTACCTTGATTCCGATCTCGAAGTTTGCCGTGTATTACTGCTGAAATGGTATGCCGAACGTTTGGCCGAAATCCAACCTGGGATCAGCCAAAAAGACGCGAAAACCTTACTGCAAGAGCATTTACAAGGGTTTAAAAAGCCGCTACCTGATTACCAAGTAATCAACATAGAAGGCGATGCCCACGATCAGACATTTACCGTTGAATGTCGTATTGAAGACTTGAGCCAAAGCGTCATTGGTGTGGCGAGTTCACGCCGTAAAGCCGAGCAAATCGCAGCCGCTCAAGTATTGGAGTTACTAAAGAAATGACCAAAAAAACAGACTTGTCAGGTATCGATGCTGCAAAAGCGGCAACTGAGCCGAGTTTAGATGAATTACTGGCAAGGATGAATGCGGCCGCGCCAACGCCGTCGGCCCATTACGATGTCACTTATTGCGGCATGGTAGCGATTATTGGTCGCCCTAACGTCGGTAAATCGACGTTAATCAACCGTTTGCTTGGCCAAAAGGTGAGTATTACTTCTAAAAAGCCGCAAACGACGCGCCACCGTATCATGGGTATTCATACCGATGGTCCTAAGCAAATCGTGTTCATCGATACACCGGGTTTGCACATAGAAGAGCAGCGGGCGATTAATCGCTTGATGAACCGTGCTGCGGCCAGTTCACTTGCTGATGTGTCTATGGTGATTTTTGTGGTTGATGGCATGACCTGGACCGCCGATGATGAAATGGTGCTCAGCAAATTACGTCGTGGCGGTGAAGAACGTCAGACAATTCTGGCGATCAACAAAGTCGACAACATCAAAGACAAAGAATCACTGTTCCCCTATTTGGAAGAAGTCGCCAAAAAATATCCTTTTGATGAAATCTTGCCGATTTCAGCCAGCAAGGGGACCAACGTCCAGCGAATTTTAGAGCTGGCGGCGGCATCGATTCCTGAGGGACCTTTCTTCTTCCCTGAAGATTATGTTACCGACCGTTCGCAACGTTTTATGGCGTCAGAAATCGTGCGTGAAAAACTGATGCGCTTCTTAGGTGATGAATTACCCTATGATGCGACAGTTGAAATCGAACAGTTCAAGATGATGGAAAATGGCGTTTATCAAATCAATGCCCTGATCCTCGTTGAGCGTGAAGGCCAGAAACGTATGGTGATTGGTAGCAAGGGCGAACGTATTCGTACTATTGCGACTCAAGCCCGCTTAGACATGGAAACCTTGTTTGATAATAAAGTCTTCCTCGAAGTGTGGGTGAAAGTGAAATCTGGTTGGGCCGATGATGAACGCGCCCTGCGTAGCTTAGGTTACGGTGACGATTAAGCATTAATTCTAGCGAGCGCGCTTACCGATGAAACGTGGCTATGTTCTGCATCATCGTCCATATCGTGAGTCCAGTGTCTTAGTTAACCTTTTAGTTGACGGCATTGGACGGGTCGATGTGGTTGCCCGAACTGGCAGCGGTAAGCGCTCTATCAAGAGTATTCTCCAGCCCTTTCAACCGCTGATCTTCGAATTTAGTGGTAAGTCTGAATTAAAAACCTTAACTCAAGTCGAAGCCGCAGCGCCTGCTGTGCCTCTATCAGGCCAAAGTTTGTTTGCTGGCATGTATATCAATGAGTTATTGGTTCGCACTTTGTCTGTGCAGCACAACGCCGAAGAGTTGTTCCTCATTTATCATCAAGCTTTAGTCGCTCTTGCTGCGAAGTTTTGCCAATCCCAACTGCGTTATATTGAGCTCGCCTTACTGCGGGAATTAGGTTTTATGCCATCGCTTAGCCGCGATACTCAAGGCGAACCACTGGTTGCTGAAGATTATTACCAGCTCGTGCCTGAGTTAGGCTTTCAATTTGTGCTCAACTCCCGTGCTCGCAACGCCTACCAAGGGGCAATGTTGACGGCGCTTAACGATAATCAACTCACCGACGCACATTTTTTAAGCGCTAAGTTGCTGATGCGCTCCCTGTTAACGCCATTACTTGGTACGAAACCTCTACTGAGTCGACAATTGTTCGTCAGCACTGCCGTACCAACTAAGATAGATGGGAATAATTCGCCCTAGCTCCTGTTTTTTAGCGTGAGCCTAAGTACAATAGGCCGCAATATCAGCGTTAAACATTAAGGAGTTCCCGATGAGCCGTATCTTATTGGGCGTGAATATCGACCATATTGCTACTCTGCGCCAAGCCCGTGGCACCAGTTATCCTGATCCTGTGCATGCTGCTGCCGTTGCTGAACATGCTGGCGCCGATGGCATCACTATCCATTTGCGTGAAGACAGACGCCACATCATAGACCGCGATGTATATTTGCTGGCAAAAACCTTGAAAACCCGCATGAATTTTGAATGTGCAGTGACTGAGGAAATGCTTAACATCGCCTGTGACATTAAGCCGACCTATGTTTGTTTAGTGCCAGAAAAGCGCCAAGAAGTCACGACTGAAGGCGGTTTAGATGTGGCGGGGCAGTTAGATAAAATCACTGCAGCGGTCACTCGTTTAGCGGCTGAGGGCATTCAAGTCTCTTTATTTATCGACGCCGATAAAACTCAAATCGATGCCGCCGTTGCGTCAGGCGCACCGCTTATCGAAATCCATACTGGCTGTTATGCTGATGCGAAAACGGAAGCAGAAGAAGCCACTGAGCTTGCGCGTATCAGCGAAATGGCCAAATACGCTCATGGCAAAGGTTTAGTGGTTAACGCGGGTCATGGTTTGCATTATCACAATGTGAAACCGATTGCGGCGATTCCTGAGTTATATGAACTCAATATCGGCCATGCGATTGTCGCCCGTGCCGCCATTGACGGTTTAGCGACAGCAGTAAAAGACATGAAAGAGTTAATGCTTGAAGGTCGTCGAGGCGAATAATGGCGATTGTCGGCCTAGGCACAGATATCGTTGAGATTGAGCGGATTCAGGCGCATGTGGCGCGCGCAGGCGATAAGCTGGCGAAACGTGTGCTAACCGAGGCTGAGTTGGCCATTTATACTGGCCATAGTCAGCCAAGCCGTTATCTTGCCAAGCGTTTTGCCGCCAAAGAAGCTGCAGCCAAAGCGCTCGGTACGGGCATTGGCCGCGGCGTGTCGTTTCAGCATATTCACATTGGTAATAATGCTGATGGTGCGCCGACGATTCACTTTACTGAAGGGGCGCTTGCGCGCTTACAGCAGCTTAAAGCGACGATTGGACATATCTCTATTGCCGATGAAAAATCCTATGCGATTGCGACGGTAATCATAGAGTCTCAATAAATCCGAGTTTTGTGTCTGTTGGCGGTAAAAAAGGAACCTTAGGGTTCCTTTTTTCATTTCTGGATGGGTATCAAAATAAGTGCCAAACCAGTGAATGCAACAATTTATTTACTTTTGCTGTTCAGCTTAATTGTTTTACGTTAGTTTATGGCTTGCGCGCCTCTCAATTTGGCGCAGGCAAAGCAGGGGCAAATGAAGAGGAACCCAGAATGAAATCCGCCGCAGAGCAGTTATCGACCTACAAAAGTGTGCACTTAAATCAGCGTAATATTCAGACCCATTTTATTGGTATCCCACTGATTATTTGGTCTGCGTTCCTGTTGTTGGCCACTGTACGTATTCCGCTTGGCAGTCTGGGTGAGACCAGTTTAGCCGTGATTGTCGGCGTGTTAGTGTCGGCCTACTATGTCCGTTTGCACTTAAGGCTTTCAATGGGGCTGATCTTATTTATGGTTCCTGTACTGCTCACGACTGAATGGGCGGCACATATCGCCGGTGCCACTTGGCTTGCCCTAGGGGTATTTGTGGTGGGCTGGGTATTTCAGCTAATCGGCCATCAATATGAAAAAGCCAAGCCTGCTTTTGTGGATGATTTGAATCAGTTACTAATTGGGCCATTTTTCTTAATGGCGGAAGTGTATTTTATGTTTGGCCTAGAAAAGGCGCTCAATGCCCAGATAACGCCGATGGCGATTGAAAAGCGCCGTGCACTTGAGGCGAAAAAGATTTAACTCGTTACATCACTTGGGAAAAGTATTGCTCGGGGGAGCAGTCGGCCGGACTACATATTAGTATGTGGTTCGGCCGATTTTTTATGGGGGAAATCGAAAGCTAAGCTCTGGGCGGGTGATAATGCAGCGGTATGATACGCACGGTTTTAATCATATTTTCTGCCACATCGATAATCTCTAAGGGATAACCGGCTAAACGTAAACTCGTGTTAGCTGAGGGGATTTCCTCTAGGTATTCTAGGATCAGACCGTTGAGGGTTTTAGGGCCGTCGGTCGGGAAGTTCCACTTCATTTCTTTATTCAAATCGCGAATGGTAATGCTGGCATCGACTAAGTAACTGCCATCTTGCTGCACTTTAATATCTTCACTCGGCGTGGTTAACATTGAAGTAGTAAAGTCGCCGACAATCTCTTCGAGAATATCTTCGAGCGTCACCAGACCTTGAATGTCACCATATTCATCAACTACTAAGCCGATGCGCTCTTTGTTCTGCTGGAAGTTAGCCAGCTGCACATTGAGTGGCGTACCTTCTGGCACAAAGTAGAGTTCTTTCACCGCGCGCAGCAGAGATGACTTGCTGAATTGCTCTTTCGATTGTAATCGCAGGGCATCGCGCAAATGAATAAAGCCCACCGCATCGTCAACTGTGTCGCGATAGACTAACACTCGGGTGTGCGGGCTTTGGATCACCTGACGATTGATGACTTTAAATTCGTCATTGACGTTAATCCCGTAGATATCCGAGCGCGGCACCATAATGTCTTCAACGGTGACTTTCTCTAAATCTAGGATAGATAACAGCATTTCTTGGTGACGTTGGGGGATAAGTGCCCCAGCTTCATGTACGACAGTGCGCAACTCTTCTTGGCTCAACGCATCGCTACTATTGACGGTTTTAATTCCCATCAAACGTAAAAAGCCTGACGTGATGAGGTTAACGCCCTTCACGAAGGGCGCTAATAGGATCAACAACCAGCGCAGCAGTATGCTGGAGGGGAAGGCGATACGTTCGGGATTTAGTGCGGCGATGGTTTTGGGGGTGACTTCAGCAAATACCAATACAACGAGTGTCAGCACACCGGTAGCGATGGCGACACCTAAGTCCCCCCAGAGGCGCATACCAATAATAGTGGCGATAGCCGATGCTAAAATATTGACTAAGTTATTGCCGATTAATATTAAGCCAATCAAACGGTCTGGACGCTCAAGCAACTTCAAAGCTCTAATCGCTCCTTTATGGCCATTGCTGGCTAAGTGGCGTAGACGGTAGCGGTTGAGTGTCATCATGGCGGTTTCTGAGCCTGAGAAATAGGCAGAGAATAGGATAAGCACTAGTAAAACGATCAGGAGTGCGCTTGTCGATATAGCGTCCAAAAAAGGCTCCAATGTGGCCAGTAAACTTAAGTAAATACCGACATTTAAAAAAAGTGTCAAGTCGGCAGCAGCATTAACTGCCTTTGCCGACTAAATGTTTAGTTGAGGATTAACTCTTTGACAATGCGCGCGCCAAAATAAGCGAGCGAAAGTAAGGTGGCGCCAGTCAGAGTATAAATGACCGCGGTACGAATTTTACAGCCGACCCAATACTGTTGCCACAACATAGTTATGTATACAAACCAAGCCATTATCGACAGGATTGCCTTATGACCTTTGCCGTCTGCAAACATGTCTTCAAGAAAGATAAAGCCGGTTGCGAGTGACAAACTGAGTAAGATAACGCCGATAATCACTAAATGATAAAGTTGTTTCTCAACTGTCATCAGCGGCGGAATACCAGGGCTTAGCATAAATTGTTTTTTCTTCAGCTTATTCTGGATCATCGCCAGCTGTATCGCATACAGGGCGGCAATCATCAGGGCACTGTAGGCCATGAGTGACAAGACGACATGGGCTAAAACTTCAGGATAAAGCTCAAAATGCGTGATGAACTTAGGCGGCAATAACCAGAGTAGGGCGACCGATAGCACAGAACAGGCGTAAACCACGGGCACTACAACAATCACCTTCAGCCTGAACATTAATATTGTAAAAGTGAAAGCGATAATCCAGTTTACTAAGGAAATCACGTTCGTCAGGCTAAAGTTTTGCCCATCGGTGGTGAAAATCACTTGGGATAATGCTGCAGCATGCAGAATGACCGCAATAGCTGCTATACCTGCGACGGCGCGGCGATTCGGACCGTCGGGGTGGAACAATCGACTCGTCACTAGTACCAATGCAATGCAATAAAAAAACATGGCTGAGGCAGAAAAGATGACCATGGGTAATTAACCTATTTGTGTAGTTAAAGGTGCCTTATAAACGGGGCATACAGATCAATATTTTCCCTAGAATAACATGAGCCGTCGGCAAATGGGCAGTGACATGAGTTGCAAAATTTAGCAGATTCTTATTGTTAGGGTTAAATAGTGTGTTAACGACAATAAAACATGACTCAGCGCAAGTAAAACACTTAACCACAATCAAGATGGGTGCAGCAGTAGCATAATGCGCATGCATCGTTATAATACAGCCCATCAATCGAGATTCTTAAAGGTATAGAACAGGACGATGTTTGAGAACCTAACCGACAGACTGTCACGCACACTGAAAAATATCAGTGGCCGTGGTCGCTTAACTGAAGAAAACGTTAAGGAAACCCTGCGCGAAGTGCGTATGGCACTGCTGGAGGCCGATGTTGCCCTGCCTGTGGTGCGCGAGTTCGTTAATAATGTAAAAGAACGTGCCGTTGGCCAAGAAGTCTCTAAAAGCTTAAGCCCAGGTCAAGCCTTCATTAAGATAGTTCAAAGTGAACTTGAAAAATCCATGGGTGAGGCGAATGAAGCCTTAGATTTAGCCACTCAGCCGCCAGCCGTGATCATGATGGCTGGTTTGCAAGGTGCGGGTAAAACCACCAGTGTGGCCAAACTGGGTAAATTTTTACGTGAACGCCATAAAAAATCGGTATTAGTGGTCAGTGCCGACGTTTATCGTCCTGCGGCGATTAAACAGCTTGAGACGTTAGCGCAAGAAGTCGCGGTGGAGTTTTTCCCATCGGACGTCAGCCAAAAGCCAATCGACATTGCGAAAGCGGCGATTGCCCACGCTAAATTAAAGTTCATTGATGTTGTTATTCTCGATACCGCGGGTCGTCTACACGTCGACGAAGCCATGATGGACGAGATCAAAGGCTTACACGCTGCGGTTAAGCCTATCGAGACCTTGTTCGTTGTGGATGCTATGACAGGTCAAGATGCGGCGAACACGGCTAAGGCGTTTAACGAAGCTTTACCGCTTACCGGTGTGATTTTAACTAAGGTCGACGGTGATGCCCGTGGTGGTGCAGCGTTATCGATTCGTCATATTACCGGTAAGCCGATTAAATTCCTTGGTGTCGGTGAAAAGACCGATGCGTTAGAGCCTTTCCATCCGGACCGTATTGCCTCGCGTATTTTGGGCATGGGCGATGTGTTATCGCTTATCGAAGAAGTTGAGCGCGGCGTCGATAAAGAAAAAGCCATGAAACTGGCTTCGAAAGTGAAGCAGGGTGGCAGTTTCGATTTAGAAGATTTCCGTGAGCAGTTACAGCAAATGAAAAACATGGGCGGCATGATGAATATGCTGGAAAAACTGCCCGGTGTAGGTCAATTGCCCCCAGAAGCCTTAGCGCAAATCCAAGACGGCAAAATGACAGGCCAAATGGAAGCCATCATTAATTCGATGACGTCCAAAGAGCGTAAGAACCCTGATTTAATCAAGGGTTCACGCAAGCGTCGTATTGCTGCGGGTTCTGGCACGCAAATCCAAGACGTAAACCGTTTATTGAAACAGTTTACGCAAATGCAAAAGATGATGAAAAAAATGTCTGCTAAGGGCGGCATGCAAAAAATGATGCGCGGAATGCGTGGCATGATGCCGCCTGGAATGAAATTTCCAGGCCGTTAATCGGACATTTTTAGTTAAACCTAGCACTTTATCAGTCGGTTGACTCTGGTAACAATGAACCGCTTACGAAGGACGCAGGCGTAATAATCGCCATCTTTGGTTGCATTAGTTGGAAACTCAGGTAAAATCTTCCGGCTTTCTATCTGGGACTCTTCGCGAACACGGGGTTCCAGTTTTTATTTTTGCTTCAAAGCAAATCATTAGAGGATTGAAAACGCATGGTTACCATTCGTTTAGCTCGTGGCGGCGCAAAAAAGCGTCCATTTTACAACATCGTTGTTGCTGATAGCCGTAACGCTCGTGACGGTCGTTTCATTGAGCGTGTAGGTTTCTTCAACCCATTGGCCCGTGGCCAAGAAGAAACTTTACGTTTAGACCTAGCTCGCGTTGAGCACTGGGTTTCTAACGGTGCAGCTGCTACAGAACGTGTAGCAAAACTGATCAAAGACGCTCGTAAAGCAACAGCTTAATAGCGTTAAGGTATAGATTGATGAGCAGTAACCAACAGCCAGTCGTACTGGGGAAATTAGGCTCCTGTCATGGCATTAAAGGTTGGCTGAAAATCACCGCCTATACCGATTCTGTTGAAGGTATCTTTGACTATTCACCTTGGCTTATTAAAGAAAATGGTGAATGGCGCGAAATAAAGGTCACCCAGTGGCGTTATCAAGGCAAGGCCGTTGTTGCCTTGCTTGATGGCGTAGAAACACGGGAGCAAGCGCAAATGCTCACAAATTGTGAGATTGCGATTTTGCCGGAACAGATGAACGATTTGCCAGCAGATGAATTCTACTGGCGTGATCTCATCGGTTGCGAAGTGGTCAATACAACAGGCTATAACATGGGGATTGTCGATCAGATCGTGGAAACAGGATCGAACGACGTATTACTCGTTAAAGCCAACGCTAAAGATAGTTTCGGCAAAGTGGAACGTATGATCCCCTTTGTCCCTGAGCAGTTCATCAAAACGGTGGACCTGCAAGGTAAACAGATTTTAGTGGATTGGGATCCTGACTTCTAAGTCGAGGTACAACAGATGTGGTTAGGGGTAATAACCCTGTTCCCAGAGATGTTCCGTGCCGTGACAGACTTTGGAGTTACGGGTCGAGCCGTGAAAAACGGCCTGCTCGAGTTGCACACGTGGAATCCCCGTGATTTCACCCATGATAGGCATAATACGGTAGATGACAGGCCTTACGGCGGTGGTCCCGGAATGTTGATGATGGTGCAACCCTTGCGCGATGCTATCCATGCAGCGAAAGCCGCAGCGGGTGAAGGTGCGAAGGTGATTTACTTGTCACCTCAAGGACGCAAGCTGGATCAGCAAGGCGTCACTGAGTTGGCTCAATCATCACGTTTGATTTTGGTCTGTGGTCGATACGAAGGTATTGATGAACGCATCATTCAAACGGAAGTGGATGAAGAGTGGTCGATAGGAGATTACGTGCTTTCGGGTGGCGAATTACCGGCGATGACTCTGATAGATTCAGTATCGAGATTGGTTCCTGGCGTGCTAGGAAAACAAGCTTCGGCGGAGCAAGATTCTTTCTCCGACGGTTTACTGGATTGTCCACATTACACTCGCCCTGAAAGCCTTGATGGTGTTGACGTACCGGCAGTGCTGCTAAGTGGCAACCACGAACAAATTAGACTCTGGCGTTTACAGCAAAGCCTTGGTAGGACTTTACTGAGACGGCCAGAATTATTGCAAAATCTAGCTCTGACTGACGAACAAACGACTCTATTAGCGCAGTTCGTTGAAGCAATGAACAAGCATGCTTAGTCGTAGCTCAGTTAATTCTAGAACGGAGTAAGTTATGAACAACATCATTAAAATGCTCAACGATGAGCAAATGAAACAAGACGTACCTGCGTTTGGTGCTGGTGATACAGTAGTAGTTCAGGTTCGTGTTAAAGAAGGCGATAAAGAGCGTTTACAGGCTTTTGAAGGCGTTGTAATTGCTAAGCGTAACCGTGGTCTGCACTCTGCATTCACAGTACGTAAAATCTCTAATGGCGAAGGTGTTGAGCGTGCTTTCCAAACGCACAGCCCACTGATCGCTAGCATTGAAGTTAAGCGTCGTGGTCGCGTTCGTCGCGCCAAACTGTACTATCTGCGTGATCGTTCAGGTAAATCTGCACGTATCCGTGAGAAGCTGGCAACTAAGTAATAGTTACCGCTACAGAAAACAAGACGTAGTGTTCGCACAGAAAACCGCCCTAGTGGCGGTTTTTTGTTGCTGTTTTTTGAGTATTTATACTTGATCTAAAGAGAATGAACAGGCATAGTGGTCGCCTAGCTGTAATGGTGTAGCATTACAAAAGTACATTGCGATGGATTTACGCTATTTTTCTTCCGAAATGAATGCCCAAGCTGACTTGAAGTCCTGCTTCGACAACTGGGTTAAACACTAAGTCTTAGGTGGTAAGCATGCAACAAGATACGATTAACAACGTACACATTAGTTCAGAGAAAGTTTTAATAACGCCGCAAGAGCTTAAAAATGCCTTGCCACTTTCTGAGCATGCTTATCGTTATATCCTCAATGCCCGCAAAACCGTGGCTGATATCGTCCATAAGCGCGACAATCGAGTATTGATCGTCACCGGGCCTTGCTCCATCCATGATATCGCCGCCGCTAAGGAATACGCTTTAAGGCTTAAAACCCTGCACGATGAACTCAGTGATGAGTTTTACATATTAATGCGAGTTTACTTTGAAAAGCCGCGTACCACGGTAGGTTGGAAAGGCATGATCAACGATCCCGATATGGATGAATCCTTCGATGTCGAAAAAGGTCTGAAAATGGCCCGTGAGCTGATGATTTGGTTAGCCGAATTAGGGCTACCAGTCGCCACTGAAGCGCTTGATCCTATCAGCCCTCAGTACATTTCTGAGCTAGTGACTTGGTCGGCCATCGGTGCCCGCACCACTGAATCGCAAACCCATAGGGAAATGGCATCGGGTCTTTCTATGCCAGTTGGCTTTAAAAATGGCACCGATGGTAAGCTCGATGTCGCGATTAATGCGCTAAAGTCGGCGGCCAGCAGTCACAGATTTATGGGCATTAACCAACAGGGCCAAGTCGCCTTAT
Source organism: Shewanella scandinavica (assembly GCF_031932065.1). Taxonomy (NCBI): domain Bacteria; kingdom Pseudomonadati; phylum Pseudomonadota; class Gammaproteobacteria; order Alteromonadales; family Shewanellaceae; genus Shewanella; species Shewanella scandinavica. The sequence continues at coordinate 84,405 of NZ_JAUOES010000009.1, read as the reverse complement.
TACAAACTGCGGGCAATCCCGATGGTCATGTGATTTTACGTGGCGGCGCAACACCCAACTACGATGCCGCAAGTGTGGCAGAATGTGAGGCACAACTTCACAAAGCTAAACTCAATGCACGTTTGATCATCGATTGTAGCCATGGTAATTCATCCAAAAACTACAGCCGCCAAAAGCTTGTGTGTGAAGATGTATTCGAGCAGATTTATAACGGCAATAAATCGATCATCGGCGTTATGCTAGAAAGCCATTTAAATGAAGGCAATCAAAGCTGTGATAAGCCATTAAGCGAGCTAGCTTATGGTGTATCTGTGACAGATTCCTGTATTAACTGGGAAAAAACAGAAACCATTTTACGTGACGGCGCGGCGAAGTTATCTTCAATACTTCCAACGCGTTTCGATATGCTTAAAGTAGCTAATGCGTAAATTGCTACAGCTTAATGGACTCAAGTATGAATGAAAAAACAACGGCCGAATTAGAACATCTTCGCGGTCTGATTGATGGTGTCGATCAGCAATTATTGCATTTACTGCGTAAGCGCTTGGATCTCGTAGCGCAAGTCGGCACAGTGAAACACGGCGCCGGTTTACCGATTTATGCACCGCAGCGTGAAGCCGCCATGCTCGCTAAACGCCGCGAAGAAGCGAAAAACATGGGGATTGCGCCGCAATTAATTGAGGATATTTTACGCCGCTTGATGCGTGAGTCTTATCTCAATGAAAAAGATGTTGGCTTTAAGCAGGTTAAAAAAGATTTAGGATCTGTGGTGATTGTCGGCGGTAAAGGGCAACTCGGTGGACTGTTTTCACAAATGCTGACCCTATCAGGCTACCAAGTGGAGTTGCTTGATAAAGACGATTGGCAGCAAGCAGATAGCTTATTTGCCGATGCGGGAATGGTGTTAGTGACTGTGCCGATTGCGATTACTTGCGAGCTTATTCGTGAAAAGCTGAACCAATTACCGGCAGACTGCATTCTGGCAGATTTGACCTCCATTAAGACTGAGCCGGTTAACGCTATGCTTGAGGCGCATTCTGGTCCGGTTGTAGGTTTTCATCCTATGTTTGGTCCCGATGTGGGCAGTCTGGCGAAGCAAGTCGTGGTGGTGTGCCACGGACGTGAGCCTGATAAATACCAATGGTTACTCGAGCAGATCGCAATATGGGGCGCGCGGATTGTCGAAGCAGAGCCTGAACGTCACGACAGTGCGATGCAGTTAGTGCAGGCAATGCGTCACTTTTCGACCTTTGTGTATGGTTTGAATCTGTGCAAGGAAGAGGCAGATATTGATACTTTACTGCAATTTAGCTCGCCGATTTACCGCTTAGAATTGGCTATGGTAGGGCGATTATTCGCTCAAAGCCCAGAGCTTTACGCCGATATTATTTTTGCCCAGCAAGATAGCCAACATGCAATCGGCGATTACTTAGATAACTACCGTGAGGCGTTGGAGCTGCTAAAACGCGGTGACAGGGACGAGTTTATTAAGCAGTTCCAAACCGTCGCTAAATGGTTTGGGGATTTTGCTCCCCAATTTCAGCGTGAAAGTCGTATTATGCTGCAATCGGTAAATGATATGAAAACCAATTAATAAATAACAAGTTATTCTTTAAAACGCCCATCATTGATGGGCGTTTTTTTATGAAATTTTGGCAGGTTTGACTGCTTATATTAGCGATCACTTAAAGTGATCTTTCTCTAACATTTAGCATCTCATTCTAAAAATGACTGTCGCTTATGGTGTGTTTAGGTAGACTAGTTTTAAACATGCAAAAATAAAGCATGAATTTAAATTAGGAGCCTATCCATGTTCTGTATTCAGTGTGAGCAAACCATTCGTACACCCGCTGGCAATGGTTGTAGTTATTCCCAAGGTATGTGCGGCAAGTTGGCGGCAACGTCTGATCTGCAAGATTTGTTGATTTATATGCTGCAAGGCGTGTCTGTGTATGCGGTTAAAGCCCGCGAGCTGGGCATTATCGATGCTGAAATTGATAGTTTTGTGCCTAAAGCCTTTTTCGCGACCCTCACCAACGTAAATTTCGATGACGAGCGCATTATGGCCTATACCCAGCAGGCGGCTCATTATCGTGCTCAGTTAAAAGCTTCTTACGAAGCGGCTTGTGAACAAGCGGGTATTGCCGTTGAGCAAGTGCCGCAAGTCGCTCAGTTAGTGCTGGGGACCAGTAAGATTGAAATGCTAGCGCAGGCACCAATTGCACTGCTGAATAAAGATAAGCATGACGTTCATGAAGACATCATGGGGTTAAGACTATTGTGTTTGTATGGCCTTAAGGGCGCGGCTGCTTATATGGAACATGCTCGCGTGCTGGGACAGACTGATGCCAATGTTGCAGGGCGCTTCCATGAAATCATGTCTTTCTTAGGTGAGCCGAGTGTCGATGGCGATAAACTATTTACCACTGCGATGGATATTGGTCAGTTGAACTATCGCATAATGGCAATGCTGGATGCGGGTGAAACTCAGGCCTTTGGTCATCCAGAGCCAACAGTTGTGAATACTAAGCCCGTTAAGGGCAAGGCAATTTTAGTTTCTGGTCATGATATGAAGGATTTAGAGCTTATCCTTGAGCAGACAGTCGGTAAGGGCATCAATGTGTTTACCCACGGCGAAATGTTGCCCGCACTGGCGTATCCTGCCTTTAAAAAATACCCGCACCTTGTCGGTAATTACGGCAGTGCTTGGCAGAATCAACAGCAAGAATTTGCCAATTTCCCTGGCGCTGTGGTGATGACGTCCAATTGTATTATCGACCCCAATGTTGGCAGTTATAGCGATCGTATCTTTACTCGTAGCATAGTGGGTTGGCCTGGTGTGGTGCATATCGAAGGCGATGATTTCTCGGCTGTGATTGATAAAGCGTTAGCATTAGAAGGCTTTATCTACGATGAAATCCCTCACACTATCACCATTGGTTTTGCCCATAATGCCTTAATGGCGGCAGCGCCAGCTGTGGTTGAAAATGTAAAAAGTGGCGCGATTAAGCATTTCTTCCTCGTTGGCGGCTGCGATGGTGACAAGGCTGACAGAAGCTATTTTACGGAACTTGCTAAATCGACGCCGAAGGACTCATTAATTTTGACCTTAGGCTGCGGTAAGTACAAATTCAATAAGCTCGAATTTGGTGATATTAACGGTATCCCACGCTTGCTCGATGTGGGCCAGTGTAACGATGCCTATTCTGCGATTCAGTTAGCGATTGCATTAGCTGAAGTATTCGAATGTGATATCAATGAATTACCATTGAGTTTAGTGCTCTCTTGGTTCGAACAAAAAGCCATTGTGGTGTTACTGACACTGTTGTCACTCGGTGTGAAAAACATTCGCACAGGCCCGACACCACCTGCATTTTTAACCGCCAATCTCGCCAAAATTTTGGAGGAGAAGTTTGGCTTACGCAATACCACCACAGTTGAGGCCGATTTAAAGACCATGTTGAACGTGGCGTAAATCAGTCGGTGCTCATTGCTGAAGTCCGCTGAATATTGTGGCTTAAATCAGCAATGAGTGGTTGCTTAACTGCGGTTTTAATTTCGATTTTGCCGAGGGTTAAAACCGCAGTGTGTTGCAGGTAAAATGTAATGAATGCGATAAATTTGAGTGTGATGGCAGGGGCGAAAGCGCTCCATAAACCCAAAAGTGTTAACCCAGTAGACGGTGGGCCAGCGCAAATCGGAGCAGGGCTAAGTGAGCTGGTGTGCGTTGAACGCTGGAATGAAACTATCGATGTGGTGAGTTTTCGTTTTCAGGCGGGCGAGCCGATGAAGTTTGACTATAAGCCCGGCCAGTTTATGACCTTTGTGCTCGACATTAACGGCGAGCAAGTGTGCCGCAGTTATACTTTGTCGTCATCACCATCGAGACCCTATTCCTTGATGGTGACAATTAAGCGTGTGGCGGGTGGACTGGTGTCTAATTATCTTATTGATCACTTGCAGCCAGGCCAGCGAGTGCGCGTACTGCAACCGACGGGGCAATTTAACTTAGTTGATATCCCTGCGGCGAAATACTTGTTTTTGAGTGCAGGTTGCGGCATTACGCCCATGTATTCGATGTCACGTTATCTAACTGATACTCAAATTGATGCCGATATTGCCTTTGTGCACAGCGCGCGCTCAGACGCCGATATTATCTTTAAATCATCATTGGAGACGATGGCAAACCGCTTTAACGCATTCAAACTCAGTTATGCGCTGGAGTCGGCGACCGAATCACTTTTATTCTCTCCAAAGATAAGCTTTGATATAGGGCGATTAACTGCGCAGATGCTGCAAACCTTAGTGCCTGATGTTACTGAGCGAACAGTTTATCTCTGCGGGCCTGAGCCTTATATGCAGGCCGTAAAAGTGTTATTGGCCGAACTCAATTTTGATATGAGTCAGTTACACCATGAGAGTTTTGCCACCGCGGAGAAAGCTGCACGTCATCAGCTTATGCAAGCAAATTCACCTACTGAAACGCATGATAATCCACAAGCAGGGGCTTTTACCTTGCCTATTTTTAACTTAGCTATTGGGGATCGCAGCACAAAGCTAACACAAGGGCTGAGTTTACTTGAGGGAATCGAGTCTGAAGGATTACCGATTATTGCGGCTTGTCGTTCGGGCGTGTGCGGCGCTTGTAAATGCCAAGTCTTGGAGGGAGAAACCACATCAACGAGTGTGATGACACTGAGTCCTGCGGAAATTGACGCGGGGTTTGTGCTGGCGTGCTCTACAACGTTAACGTCCGATGTGAGACTAAAACTCTAGCGCGCTGATTAGTGATAGTTATACAGGGCTTATCAGGCTTATTCTTAAATGGATGGAAATATTTCTAATCCTTAGTTGCGCTTATCTCAGTGAGAACGTAAGGTTAATGACAAGGGCGTATGATGTTGGCGCCCAGTCCATTAGTCTGGCTGGAGTCTCTCAATGACAATGACAACCACTTATGCCGCAAAAATTGAAGACCGTTCTCTTGGGCATTTGTTGTACGCCTTGATGTCGGGCTTTCCCTTATTATTACTTCCCGTGCTGCTAAGTTTGTTCATTAATGTTTCCCAACGTCAATCTCATGGAAACCCATTATTGGCGTCGCATTTGCGTTGGCAACGGCATTCTAATGTCGCCTTTCTTGGCTTGTTAGTGCTCGGCTATTGCGTGCCGTTAACTTGGCTCAGTCTTTCGATTTATCTTTTTGGGATCATTTGGTTTTGCCACAGGATCATTAAAGGGTGGTTAAGTCTATTGGATGGTTTAGAAATCTAAACTTGTGCTAGAGTCTCTAAATTGATGATATTTAGAGGCTCTTATGTCCAGTTACCAAATTCTGTGTATCCTCTGCGCCTTGGCGCTAGTCACTTCAGTTGTCTCTTCACGCGTCCATAAACTGCAGGAAACTGTGGCCATTACGGCTATCGCCCTAGGCATGAGTTTGTTATTACTCCTAGGGGGAAAGGCCTTAGGCGGGTATGTCTATTTGTATTTTGTCTCAGGCTTAGAGAAGCTCGATTTTCAAGCCTTGCTGCTCAATGGCATGTTAGGTTTTTTACTCTTTGCCGGCGCATTGCAGATCCGTTTAAAAATACTAAGGCATCAGAAGTGGGAGATTTTAATTCTCGCCTTTGTCAGCACTTTATTATCGACCTTTATCATAGGAGGACTGTTATTTTGGGTCGCACCTATGTTGGGTCTACCGCTACAACTAAGCCACTGCTTGCTGTTTGGCGCCTTGATTTCTCCCACCGATCCCATCGCCGTTTTGGCTATTTTAAAGAAAATGGGTGCACCGGAAGATATTGCTATCCAAGTGGAGGGTGAGTCTTTATTTAACGATGGTATAGGGTTAGTGATTTTTGTGGCGATATCGCAAGTTGCTTTTTCCACTGAACCACTAACATTTATCCATATCTCTGAGTTATTTATTCGTGAAGCGGTAGGTGGGGTCATTTATGGCGGCATACTTGGCTTTTTATTGCATCATTTTTTCCGCTACTGTGAGGAAGAAACGCAATTGATGCTGGTTACACTGTTGATCCCAACCGCGGGCTATGTGATGGCGGAAGTGTTTGGAGTTTCTGGACCTTTAGCTATGGTGAGCGCGGGGATCATCATAGGTAATTTCAGTGTGCCTAAATTTTTTGCTCGCAACGAGCGAGTGAAGTTACTGACATTTTGGTCGCTGATTGAATCCTTCTTCAATGCTTTACTCTTCCTACTGCTCGGCTTACTGCTTTTGTTAGTTACTTTTAAAGCACCATTGTGGTGGTTTATGTTTGTGGCGATTCCATTGGTGTTATTGGCGCGTGCCGTGAGTGTGGTATTGCCTTATCTCGGCTTTAGGCTGTTTAAGTCTTACAACCCCTATGCAGAGACGATTCTGATTTGGGGTGGTTTAAGGGGAGGATTAGCACTCGCGATGGCGATGAGTTTACCTGAGGGAATTATCATAGATGCTATTGGTGGTGTGGAGCTGAGGGAATTATTGTTAGTGATGACCTATGCCGTCGTCGTATTTTCGATTTTAGTGCAGGGCTCTACTATGACAGGGCTTATCCGCAGGAGTAATGCGGTTACCGAACCATCGAGGGCTGTCGGCGCTTCTGAAAAAGCATAAAGGATGATTGCGCTACGATAGTAAACAATATTAAGCCTGTTAGTCATCACGCTGACTAGCAGGCTTAATTCAGTCAATCAGGGATAAAATAAGTGCCTTTTATCCCTGAATACACTTCGAACTAACACCATTTCACTTTAAATTAAATCACTCAAGAGCAAAGTTTTAAACCGCCCGATATAATTCCCGCACTACAGCGCTAATTAAGTTAAGCGACTCAGAGTCATTATTGCTGTCGAGTGGGCAATTGAGTATCAATCCATCCACTTTAAGCTGCTTAATACCTTGGGTTTGAACCAGTAGGGCATCATCCGAAACGGCATAGCTAGGGTTGATCAAAATGGGCAAATGACTCGTGGCTTTAATCTGGATCAGGCTAGCCAAATCGAGTGAGGGTAGATTGGCGTTATTTAAGGTTCTAATGCCAGAGTCACACAGGATCAGTTGCTGATTGCCTTGGCTTAAGATCACTTCTGTTGCCGTGAGTAATTCTTCAAAACTTGCCATATCGTTACGTTCAAGTATCAAAGGTATTGGCAACGTACCCGCTTGAGTTAGTAAGGTTTGATTAAACATCTGCTTACCCGCTAGAAACAGCATATCGGCGTGCTGAACGGCTAATGGCATATCAGCTTCTTGCTCTATGGCAATAATGCACACTAGACCATATTGATGCAGGATTTGACGCAGTTTAGCTAGGGTTACTTCCGCCATAGCCATTTGATTAACAGCATTAAGTAGAACCGCTTGGAATCCCGCTTCTTTAAGCTGTTTCACTTGCTGCTCGAAAGCCGATAACGCTAAGTGTGAAATATCATTATTCAGCGTGATTTGCGCTATGGCACCGACATGCCCGGCACCGATTGTCATTGCACCGCAGTTGATCTCACTAGCTTGCTCTTTATAGGCTTTGCTATATCGAACAGGGCTGGTATTTGCTCCATTCTCGCTGATGACTTGATCCTTAGAGGTGCTAGGTTCAATCAGTAACTGGCTGTTGCTTAGCTGCGTGGGCTTGACTGTTTCACAAGGATAACAGCCTAATACTTTGATAAAACGGGTGATCCGCTCGAGTTGCTTTAAACCCGCCTGCATAGATTCACTGGAGATATTCGCGTCGATATCTAAATAGAACATCTCTTCCCAAGGTGTTCCTGGAATCGGGCGTGACTCTAATTTGCTCATGTTTAACTGATGCGCTTTCAGAACCAGCAGAGCTTCTACTAAAGCACCGGCTTTTTGGCCCGTTGCCATTATCAATGTAGTCTTAGCGGGTAACTGCTCTGGTACGGCAACGGCTTTGCGAGCAACAACGATAAAGCGACTTTGGTTGATCTTCTGATTAGCTAAACCTGCTTCTATGGACTCAAGCTGATAGAGTGCACCACCTTCGGCGCTGCCAATCGCTGCAGCACTGTTATCTGGACTTTGGTTTACCTTTTCCATTGCTTCTGCGCTGCTTGAGCAGTATTCCAGTCTCAAGTCTTTGTGTTGAGTTAAATATCTGCTGCATTGGCTAATAGGCTGAGGGTGGGCATAGACAGTTTTGATATCAGCTAATTTACTGCTAGCTTTTCCTAGAAGGCAATGGCTGACTTCAATCGTCGTTTCACCAACGATCGATAAACTGGTGTGCTGCAGTACATCGTAGACTTCATTGATTGAACCTGAAGAAGTGTTCTCAATCGGTAGGAAACCATAATCAGCATGCCCAGACTCAACGGCTTGCACTATTTCATCGAAACTTTGGCAACCTAAGTCTAGCATTTCAACTTGGCGGCGTTGGCAATAGCGGGTCGCTGCGAGATAAGAGTAAGAGCCTCGTGCACCGAGGTAGGCGATACAATACTGCTGTTTTTGTGTTTCTGGGTTGGCACGGCCGTGAAGGTAAGCTTGTTGATTCAATACAGAATCTTCAATGATGCTTTGGTAAAGGGAGATAACATAGTGGGCATCTAATCCCTTTTCTCTGCCTTCTTTCACCAGTCTAGCGAGCAGTTCTTTCTCTCTTTGAGTATCTCTGATGGGTCTGACATCCACTTCTTTGCTACGGGCCACTTCTAGACTTAAGCGACGGCGCTCTGCGAGTAATGCCAGCAGTTCATTATCCAGATTGGTGATCTGCTCTCGGGTTTGATTTAAAGGCTGTGGTGTATGCATTCTGACCTCAATTGCCGCCATGTATTTTATCAATCGTTTAAGACAAAAAAGCCTCCCAGTTGGGAGGCTTTGGATTTTTACTTTCGTTTTTACACAGTAAATCCGCCTCCTAGAGTGGGGGTGTAAAAAATAAAGTAAAAAAAGCTGCTGTTATCATTTTCATGGTCTTAAAACTAAAGGGCTAGGGCTTAGCTGTCAATCAAAACTTTCTCACAGACAGCCTAAAAAGAAAGCGCACCCGAGGGTGCGCTGGTTTGAGTATGAATATATGGTCAAGCGAGTTTATCCTCCTTATGGTCAGTGTGGGACAAGGTAAAACACTCGTTTATCTTACATTTACGTGTAACAGTAAAACGTTAACAACTCACTAGATAACGACTTGCATTTACAATGAACATTAACAAGTACTTTATGCGGCATAGCGTATAACCTTGAAACTATGCAGTTTGCAGTACCAGCGAACTTACGTTGACATGTCTTGCACTTATATTTTAACAATTAACACTTGCGTGGAGCTATAACATTAAAAACTAACACTAACAAAACGAACATTTAAAAATAAACGATTTACGGCTCATTGGTTGTACTAGGTACATTTTGCTGTAAGAACAGCTTAGCCTTGTCACGCGTTTAGGTCTTGCTACTTACATTATTACCATTATTACTTTTTAATTTAAAACCTAACATGTTAATACATGGAGCGTATAAAAAGCTCTCATTTACTGTTATTACAATTTTCGTCAAGTCTAGATGCCCTCCTTTTTAGTTGATAATTAAACATTATTTAAGGTGTCTATAAAGTATCAAAACTCAACTAACGGTAAAAGTTAACACATTACATAAATAAATATTTATACGATTTACAGTTTTTACTATGCAAATAACACTAAGTAAACTAATAACTTTTAATAAAACCAACGTATTGCACTTGCATTAAACGCTTACATTAAATCTCACGCTAAAAACGCTAACTTACATATCAGTGTAAATATGACTCACTTCATATAACTAATCTACATCTAACTAAGCGTGACAGTTGTTAGCTCATTTATCTCCGTGTTTAGCACGCATTGGTGCCGACCCGTTTTGCAATAAGCACTTTTGCCAATTTAGCTTTTGTTAATGTGACTTTTGTTTATGTTTACCTAGGCCTCCATTGTGGATATAAAAAATTGGATAGTTAAAGGTTTCGCTAATGTACTCGTTGCGCTGTACTCGGCTCCTTATGTTTACTCTGGTATTCAGCAATGCCGCCTGTTTCTGGTGGTCATCCTGTTATTCGGTCAAAATTGAGCACTACTTTTAGTGAATGCCAACATACTTGATTGTAACTAATATCAACAATATCAATATTATCAAATTGTTCGCTTTTGTGTTGCCTCCTTTCTAAACTTACTATTGAAAGTGGAACCTAGTTGAAGGTATAACATTGAGCTTTTGAACGTGAAAATTATAAGTAAAATTAATCATTAACAGTAAATCTTAGAACTTAAGACTATATGGGTTGGATTGGTCGTGCTCCTTAGTTATATCCAGTAACGTTATTTATAAATAATATCTTTTAATCAATATTTGTAAATCAAAAATTAAAGTAAATCAACATTTGAAACGATTTAAATTCGCACCACTTCGATTCTTGCTGTCACTTTGTAAAGTGTAGTAGGTATTTAGTCAAACGAACTGTTTTTTCATCATTAAAATGATTGCACTAACCTTTTGTAAAAACTGTGATCTGATTAAATATTTCTACTTTATTGCTCTCAAAGTGGTGCGTTTCTCGCACTCACTAAACGTAAATTATGCCGCATCTTCCTCCTCGTACTCGTCGTCAACTTCAACAATATTATTAGTCGGTGTTAATGATGTGGAACGTTGTGCTTCCGGTTTGTGTGTTATGCGATTGAGCTGCTTCTCTAATTTTTGGCCCATAGCGTTAATCGCAGTATATAAATTTTCATGTTTTGCTTGAGCGAAGAGTTCTCCATTTGGGATGCCAACCGATGCTTCAATTTTGAAACCAGGTTTCTCCTCCGTAATGATTACATGGGGATTTATCATTTGCACATCATGCCTTGAAAGTTTTTCGAAACGGCTTTCAATACGTTCGCGAATAGGAGATGTGACTTCAAGTTGCTTGCTAGTAATCTTTAGCATATTTCGAACCTTCTGTTGTTTCCTTGGATTTCAGATTACCAAGGTCTGCACTATAAAACGAGATCTAGATCACATTTTTGTACCAGTTCGTTACTGTTCGTTGGATATTTGATCACTTAGACAAATATCAATAATTCCTGGCCAAAAAGCCTTGTATTGCCTGCTAAATCGGGTCATATTCGATGGGATAATTCCGTAGTCTTTGCCCTTATTTACTTATATTTACTTTAAGTTTCATCCCAAATCCCGATAAAATACCTCAACTTATTTCATTCGTTCACTTTGAGTTTGCCCATTTTATGAATACTGAATACGTTAAGATTAAGGTCTGGGATTTACCCACGCGAATTTTCCATTGGGGCATGGTGTGTCTGTTGGCACTTTTATGGTGGAGTGCTGACGCTGGCGAAATGCAGTGGCATCAAATTTTTGCTTATAGTTTGCTGATCCTCATTGGATTTAGGATCTTCTGGGGGATCATTGGTAGCGATACGGCAAGGTTTAGCCATTTTGTTCATCACCCTAAGGTTGTGCTCGACTACTTGAAAGCAATCAAAACTAAGGGAATGTCCGTTGTGCTGGGGCACAATCCTATTGGTGGCTACATGGTTGTCGCACTGATTGGGATCATTAGCCTGCAATTAGTCACAGGCCTTTTTGCGACCGATGATATTTTTACCGAAGGTCCGCTCTATAACTATGTCAGTTCAGATACCAGTGGATTTTTGACTTGGCTACATAAGATGAACTTTAACCTTATCCTAGCGCTGAGTGCCATTCATGTACTGGCAGTGGTTATCCATGCCATCAAGGGCGATAAGTTAGTTGGTGCTATGCTCAGTGGTTACAAGAAGGTCTCTAAGGTGGCACTGTCATCAAGCGTGAATCGTGATCTTACATTCAAGTCAGAGTGGCTTGCCTTAGTGCTGCTGGGTGTATTAGCGGCTGTGGTCTTTGTGTATTTAATGTGGCCGATAGTGCAAGTGCTATAGTTTTACGCTGAGTGTTTGAGTAACAAAAAGCCTGCTAATAAGCAGGCTTTTTGATGGACGAAAAACTAAATAGACTAGTCTTTCTTATAAACGTCGTGACAACCTTTACAGCTTTTTCCTGTATTCATAAAGGCTTGCTTGATTTCAGCTTGATCACCTTTTTGAGCAACAGTAGCAAGAATGGCGGCATTCTCTTGGAAAGTTTTCATTTTTGCATCGAAATCAGCTCTGTCTTGCCAAACTTTGGCTAAAGCTTCAGTGTCGCCTTTGTCTGAGCCATCAATAAAACCTTCGAAAGGAATTTTTGATAATGCAGCAACATTCGTTGCACGCATTGCGAAGGTTTCCGCTTCGAAAGGTTTTTTGCCTTTCATCATGGCAGCCATATCGCCGAAGTTATAAGCAATAAGACCAAATGCAGATTGGCGGTATTCAATCGCATCTTTAGAATCTTCGAAATTGTGTGCCTGTGCAGCTGAAGCCAATAGAGTACTGGCAACGAGAGTAAGTAGTAATTTTTTCATCGTATTCTCACAAATTAGCGTCGAAGTGTGACATTGCGCTTCTATTGTACACAAATTAACTTGATGTACTAGAAGCATTTTTGTCAGTTTTTGTCTGGATAAGATGACTAAACGTAACAAGTTATTTGTATGAAAATTGATGTCGGTTTAACAACAACACTAATCTAGATGGTTTTAGTATTAAGCCAGTCATTGTCTAAGAAAGATTTGGCTATATATGAATTTAACAGTAAGCGACTAATTTTTGTATTTAACATAGATATAAGAAGGGCAGCCTAGTCGCTGCCCTTCATTCAGTTAGAACCAATCATAGCAAGTGAGAAGCCTAAGCTTCTAACTTAGCGAATTCTGATTTTTGTTCGTTGAGCTTGTCTATGTCACGCTTGAGATCGGTCATCTTAGCGCGCTCTTTGTCGATAACCTCGGCTGGAGCTTTTGCCACAAAACCTTGGTTCGACAATTTGCCTTCGATGCGAGCGATCTCTTGGCCGAGCTTTTCAAGCTGTTTATCGATACGGGCCATTTCGGCGGCGACATCGATCAAGCCTGCCATAGGGATCAGCAGCTCCATTTCGCCAATCAAACCTGTGGTCGACATAGGCGCAGTTTCGCCATCGGCTAAAATGGTCATGCTTTCTAAGCGGGCAAGTGTGGTGAAGAAGGTTTGGTTGGCTTCAACACGGGCTTTATCTTGTGCACTAACACCACGAAGTAGGGCATTTAGCGGCTTAGATGGGGCAATGTTCAGTTCGGCGCGAATGTTACGCACGGCGACAATCACTTGCTTAACCCATTCTAAATCGGCCATTGCTGCGCTATCGACTTTTGCGGCATCAAATGTTGGGAACGGTGCCAGCATGATGGTATCACCAGCGACACCAGCTAACGGTTTAACGCGCTGCCAGATGGTTTCAGTGATATACGGCATCATAGGGTGCATCAGGCGTTGCATCGCTTCGAGCACTGTCACTAAGGTGTGACGGGTGCCGCGCATTTGTGCTTCAGTGCCGTTTTGCAATACCGGTTTAGTTAATTCTAAGTACCAGTCACAGAACTGGTTCCAAGTGAACTCATACAGGGTATTGGCTGCTAAGTCGAAACGGTAGGCTGTCATGTGATCGTCAAAGGTCTTAACGGTTTGATTGAACAAGCCAATAATCCAGCGATCGGCCAACGACAGTTCCATTTCGCCGCCTTTGTGCTGTGGTGAGCCTGGGCCGCAATCTTGATCTTCTGTGTTCATCAGCACGTAGCGTGAGGCGTTCCATAACTTGTTACAGAAGCTACGGTAACCGTCTAAGCGCTTCATGTCCCAGTTGATGTCACGACCCGTTGATGCCATTGCCGCAAGCGTAAAGCGCAGTGCATCTGTGCCGTGGGCTTCGATACCGTCGGCAAATTCTTTGCGAGTGCTCTTTTCAATCTTGGCTGCCAGTTGTGGCTGCATCATGTTGCCGGTACGTTTTTCAACTAAATCTTCAAGTCCGATACCGTCGATCATATCTAATGGATCGAGTACGTTACCCTTAGATTTTGACATCTTGTTACCCGCTTCATCGCGGATAAGGCCGGTCACGTAGACAGTTTTGAACGGGACTTGTGGCTTGCCGTCTTCATCTTTGATGAAGTGCATGGTCATCATGATCATACGGGCAACCCAGAAGAAGATGATGTCAAAACCTGTCACCAACACGTCGGTTGGGTGGAAGGTTTTTAAATCTTCTAAATTGTCAGGCCAGCCTAAGGTTGAGAAAGTCCACAGGGCTGAGCTGAACCAAGTGTCTAGTACGTCTTCGTCTTGGCGCAGTGTCATTGAGTCGGCGATATTGTGCTTAGCACGAACGTCGGCTTCGTTGCGGCCGACATAGACTTTGCCGTTTTCGTCGTACCATGCAGGGATGCGGTGACCCCACCACAATTGACGCGAAATACACCAGTCTTGAATGTCACGCATCCACGAGAAGTACATGTTCTCGTATTGCTGCGGCACAAATTTAATGCTGCCATTTTCAACGGCTTCGATAGCGGTTTTCGCCATTGGCGCAACAGCCACATACCATTGGTCGGTCAGCATTGGCTCGATAACCACACCTGAGCGATCGCCGTAAGGCACTTTCAAGGCATGAGGTGCGATTTTTTCGAGCAGACCTAAAGTGTCAAATTCGGCGACGATAGCATCGCGCGCTTTAAAACGGTCAAGTCCGGCAAAACGTTCAGGCAGGCTGCCATCGAGCGTTTTGTTAAAGGTGCCGTCAGAGTTCACCACTTCGGCACTTGCACGAATGGCGGCATCTAAGGTCAGTACGTTGAACATTGGCAGGTTGTGACGTTTACCGACTTCATAGTCGTTAAAGTCATGGGCAGGGGTGATCTTCACACACCCTGTACCAAAGGCCATGTCGACGTAATCGTCGGCCACGATAGGAATGCGGCGGTTAACAATCGGCAATAGAATAAACTTACCGACTAGCGCTTGATAGCGTTCATCATCGGGATGCACTGCAACCGCACTGTCGCCGAGCATGGTTTCTGGACGCGTGGTAGCGACTTCTAAATAGTCTTTACCATCGGCAGTCAGTTCACCGTCGGCCAGTGGATAACGCAGATGCCACATGTGGCCCTGTTTTTCTTTGCTTTCCACTTCTAAATCAGAGATAGCTGTGTGCAGCTTTGGATCCCAGTTGACCAAACGCTTACCGCGATAAATCAACTCGTCTTCGTACAGACGTACAAACACTTCTTGCACGGCCTTAGATAAGCCTTCGTCCATAGTGAAACGCTCGCGGTCCCAATCAACAGAGGCGCCCATACGACGTAGCTGCTTAGTGATAGTGCCGCCCGATTGCGCTTTCCATTCCCACACTTTATCCATAAAGGCATCGCGACCTAGGTCATGGCGATTTTTGCCTTCTTCGGCTTCAAGCTTACGCTCAACCAACATTTGGGTGGCGATACCCGCATGGTCAGTACCGACTTGCCATAGGGTATTTTTGCCTTTCATCCGTTGGTAACGGGTCAAAGTATCCATAATGGTGTCTTGGAAGGCGTGACCCATGTGCAAGCTGCCCGTCACGTTTGGTGGCGGGATCATGATGCAATAATTGCCTTGGGATTCATCGCCGTGTGGCTTGAAGTAACCTTGCTCTTCCCAGTTTTGGTAAAGCGTTTGCTCGATGGACTGCGGATCGTATGTTTTTTCCATGGGAACGTGTCTGTCTCAAACTAATTAAGTGGATGTGTTGCTAAGTCTTGGGTCTGTAAATTGACCCCTAAGCCGCGATACTGTCGATAACGTTCGCGAGCGACCGCTTTATGCTGATCGTCATTGGCAACAAAATCGATAATGTGGCCAAAGTTTACCGCAAATGGGGGCGCTTGGTCTGCAAGATTAATCAGAACTTGGCGACTTTTGTTGGCGCCGAGGCGATCAAAACCAATTTCTACCGGCGATCCCGTCATCGGGCCTTCACCTTTGAGGTTATGAGGTACAAAGGCACTTGGCTCAAATTGCCATAAAAGTTCATCAATTGCATGTGCTTGCTGTTTATCTTGGCAATGGATATAGACCCATTGTTGTTTCACAAAAGCCTGCTGCGCCAGTTGGCATGCCAGAAGATGCATCTCGCAAATTGCAGGGTTCGCATTCGCGGTTGCAACAGGTGAATCAACCTTGGCCTTGGCAGGTGATGCCACTGGCGGCATGAGATAAAACAGCACTTGAGTCATGATTTCAATGCCTTGCTTCACTTGTTTTAGTGGCGAACGAAAGGAGCAGTTTACACTAAAAGTTGCTAGGGGTTAATGCTGCAGTATTGGCCTAATGCTAGAGTGTGAGCAAGCTTAGCTGACTTGTTTTTATTTCAGTGTATTTGCGACAGAGACAGATTGAAAATACTTGTGACCATTACAGGTCTCTGTCTCGATTACTACCATCTAGGCTCTGAGAGTGGACACTGTCTAGCATGTGAGTCGGTTATGCATCAATAGATGAGTGATAAATGAAACAACCACCTTTACCACTGCGCTTAATTTGATACATGCTGCTATCAGCTTGATGAAATAGGGTTTTGGCATCCTGGGCTAAGTTGGGGAAGAGTGATGCTCCTATGCTACAACTTACCTTGAGGGTCACCTTTTCTAAAGGTACTGGTTTTTGTAACTCTTTGAGGATACGAGCTAATAGGGCTTCCACTGAGTCTGTGTCGTTAGTGTCGGCTATCCAAGCAAACTCATCCCCTCCTAAACGGCAGACGAAATCATTTTTCCTTTGCATGCTTTTGAAGCGAAGCGCCAATGTTTGCAGCAGTTGGTCCCCCGCCTGATGGCCATAGTTATCATTAACTTGTTTGAAATCGTCTAAATCGATCAGCAACAAGGCTACATGGTTGGTTGGGTGTCGTTGTGCCCTGAGCAAGCAATTATTTAGTTCATTGTCGAATGCGGCTCTATTATACAAGTCGGTTAACGGGTCGTGGGTGGCTTGATACATAATTTCAGCGGCGCTGCGTTTATAATCGGTAACATCACGTGCAATGGCGTAGAGTTGGCTCGTGTTCTCGCTCAGTGCGGGGCAGCGCCAAGAAAGCCAGTGCCACTGACCTTGATTATCGATATAGCGGTTTTCAAAATTAATGCAATCTTGGCCAGAACCTAAACCTTGTAAGGCTTGCACTGTAATCTCCAGGTCATCCGGATGAATAAGCTCAGTAATAGGTTTGGCTAATAATTCATTTTGAGTGAAACCTAGTGTCGCCGCAAAAGCAGGATTAACTCTTTTAAAGTAACCATCAAGTGCCGCAATGCAGAGTAAATCGAGTGAGTTTTCAAAAAACCACTCCCAGTCTGCTTTAATTTGCTGATGACGGATTAACTCTGCTTGTAGGCACTCAGTCGTGTGAGTAAGCGTAGAGCGTTCTTGTTCAAGGGTATTAATGCGTTTCTCGAGATTTTCTAATTGCTCAATCTGGCTACGTAGGCGTTGGATGATATGCAGATCGTTTATTGGTTTATCGCTCATGAGATCACCTGTAATGCATTCAGCAATTAGCAGACTCTTCCATTAATGAGCGTTCAGTGCCCAGTTTGAATGTCGTGATTTCGTCCTGATAGTTATGGAGTCTAGTGGTAGTGCTTCGCCGCGCGAACATTAAGTATTATTGCTAATACTGTGGTTCGCAAGTTGCGAATAAGGGGGGAAGCCTTTTATGCTGATGAACTCATTATGCGGTTATTGTTTTATAGCCTCAAACTTAAGTCATCAGGCTTAAAATACTCTTTTATATCAAGGCAAATGAGTTAGGGATTAGGGAGATTAGTTCTGTATTGCAGACATGGCAGTTAAGCCTGTATTTGGGGAAATAATGACATATAAAAAGCCAGCGACCGAATGTCACTGGCTTCTTTTGAAAACTTCAAGTCTCTTAGAGCGATACCAGTCTTTTGTTTGAGTGAGTCAAATTAAAGCTGAATAATCTTATTCGCCGAGTTCAACGCCAGCACGATTGATCAGGAACTGAGTCAATAGTGGCACTGGACGACCAGTAGAACCTTTGTTAGCACCGCTATTCCAAGCTGTACCCGCAACGTCTAAGTGAGCCCAGTTGTACTTTTTAGCAAAGCGCGAGAGGAAACATGCTGCTGTGATAGCACCTGCTGGACGACCACCTAAGTTGGTCATGTCTGCAAATGGACTGTCGAGCATATCTTGATACTCATCCCACAATGGCATGCGCCATGCGCGGTCACCACTTTGCTCACCGGCACTTAATAGCTCATGTGCCAGTGGGTTATGCGATGAGAACAGACCCGATGCGTGTTTACCAAGGGCAATCACACATGCGCCAGTCAGGGTTGCAGTATCAATAACCAATTCAGGATCGAAACGCTCAACATAGGTTAATACGTCACATAGGACTAGACGGCCTTCAGCATCGGTATTTAACACTTCAACGGTTTGGCCTGACATAGTGGTCAGAATGTCACCTGGACGGTAAGCATTACCCGATGGCATGTTTTCACAGCCAGCCAGAATACCCACAACGTTGATAGGTAACTTCATGTCACAGATGGCTTTCATGGTGCCGATAACACCCGCTGCGCCGCCCATGTCGTACTTCATTTCGTCCATGGCTTCGCCAGGTTTCAATGAAATACCACCCGAGTCGAAGGTTAACCCTTTACCTACTAATACGATGGGTTTTTCAGTGCTATCGACAGCGCCCTTGTATTCCATCACTGTCATGATGGATTCGTTGGCACTGGCGCGACCGACTGCAAGGTATGAGTTCATGCCCAGTTTGGCCATTTGCTCTTCACCGATAGTGGTGACATGCAGTGTGTCGTGTACTTCAGCCATTTGGCGAGCTTGAGAGGCTAAATAGGCTGGATTACAGATGTTTGGTGGCATGTTGGCCACATCGCGACATAAGTGCATGCCGGCAGACACTGCCATACCATGCTCGATAGCGCGCTCACCTAAGGTTAACTCACGGCGAGTGGGGACATTGAACACTAATTTACGCAGTGGACGGCGAGTTTCACCTTTGCGGGTCTTCAGGGCATCAAAGCTGTAAAGACTGCTATTGGTGGTTTCAACCGCCTGACGTACTTTCCAATAAGTATCGCGTCCTTTCACGTGCAGTTCAGTCAAGAAGCAAACTGCTTCCATTGAACCCGTCTCGTTAAGGGTGTTGATTGTCTTAGTGATGATTTGTTTGTATTGGCGTTCGTCTAGTTCTCGTTCTTTGCCACAACCCACTAATAATACACGTTCACTCAATACGTTAGGAACATGGTGCAGCAACAACATCTGGCCAGGTTTACCTTCCAGATCGCCGCGACGCAGTAGGTTACTGATATAACCTTCGCTAATTTTATCTAATTGCTCCGCGATACCCGACAGACGACGGGGTTCATAAACACCGACCACGATACAGGCTGAGCGTTGTTTTTCGGGGCTACCGCTCTTTACGCTAAACTCCATGAGCACTCCTAGATTCTTAAAGACAAATTTTTATATTTATTGGATAATGTCTGCTTGTCCCGAAAAGGGCCTAAGTTATTACTCCAAAGGTGATTTATTCTCGGCGCTTGAGTCACGCATTTCGTGACGTTAAGTTTACCTAGAACCCCTGAAGCTGGTCAGAAAACTATCAAAAGTAAACAGTTTACATGAAAGTTAGTCTGTTACCAGCAAAAAGATAAGTTTAGAGACCGGATCCTGCCTGTGATTGTATTTAAATACCTTATTCGAGAAGTTTTAAAGGCACAAATTGCGGTACTTTTAGTGCTGTTAACTATTTTTATTAGCCAGCATTTCGTGCGTATACTGGCCGATGCCTCCGACGGCGATTTTCCCGCCTCTTTAATCATGACCCTGATTGGGCTTAACTTGCCTTATCTGGTGATCTTAGTCCTGCCGTTAAGTTTGTTTTTGGGTATTTTAATGGCCCACGGCCGTATGTATTCTGAAAATGAGATGGTTATTCTCCACGGTGTTGGGGTCAGTGAGTGGTATGTCACCCGTGTGACCCTGATCCTTGCCGTGATCAATATGTTGTTTACCGGTTATTTATCCCTATATGTCGCCCCTTGGGCAGAAGAGCAGCAAAACCAAGTGCTTGAAAAAGCCCAGTCTGAAGCGGGTCTTGCGGCCTTAGTGCAAGGGCGTTTTCAGGCGAGCCCTAATGGCCGAGCGGTATTATTTGTCGAACGTATCGGTAAAGATAACGAGTTAGATAAAGTGTTTGTGGCCCAGTTGCCAGACCCTGATGATGAAACGGGTGTCACCAATGTGGTGGTCGCTAAAGGCGGGCGAGTGCAAGAAGATAGTACTGGCGCACAGCAATTAAACCTCAATGATGGCGTGCGTTATCAAGGCAGCCCTAAGGCGAAGGACTACCAAATGATCGAATTTGGTGGTTATAAAATGCAAATTAAAGAGCAGCAAGTCGACGAGCGTCGCCGTAAATTATCTGCACTGCCTGTCGATGAACTCGTGAAAATCGAAGGTGCAGAAGCCGTTGCCGAATTCCATTGGCGTCTTGCCATTCCGCTGGCGATTCCGATCATGACCTTGATCGCGGTACCACTCGCGCGGGTGAATGTGCGTCAAGGTAAGTTCGCTAAAATGTTCCCCGCAATACTCTTGTACCTTGGCTATTTTGGCCTCATGGTCGCCGGACGTAAGGCATTGCAAGATGAGATTATCCCTTTGTATCTTGGTATGTGGTGGATCCATATTTCGGCGCTTTTGATGGGGCTGTTCTTACTCGGTAAAGATAGACCTATGTTCAGTCGTATATCGGCTCTGTTTGCCCATAAGAAGGTGGCGGCATGATGATATTAGACTTTTATATCGCTAGGGTATTGCTAAGCACTTCAGCGTTGTGTCTGCTGGTTTTAACTGGCTTGTCGGGCATCATCAAATGGGTTGACCAGCTGCGTTTAGTCGGTCGCGGTACTTATAGCATGATGGATGCGGGTATCTATGTGTTATTTTTAGTGCCTCGTGATGTCGAAATGTTTTTCCCTATGGCCGTATTACTTGGCGCTTTGATTGGCATGGGAATGCTGGCATCGAACTCTGAACTTGTAGTGATGCAAGCTTCTGGCATGTCACGTTTGCAGATCACTATGTCAGCGATGAAAACTGCTGTGCCTTTGATGTTATTGGTGATGGTTTTAGGTGAGTGGGGCGCACCGATTGCCGAGCAAAAGGCCAATGAGTTGCAAGCCATTAAACTCTCAGGCGGGAGTTTAATTAAGTCCCATCGCGGCATTTGGGCAAAGGACGGTGATTTGTTCGTGAACATTGGTGAAGTTGAAAACATCAATAAACTCAACAATATTACGCTTTATAAGTTCAATAGCGAACTTAAGCTCACCAACGTGGTTCACGCAGACCGAGCGGTATTTTCCCAAGACCGTTGGCGTTTATTCGACGTCAAACGTACTGATTTAAGCTATGAGAAAGTCGTGCTTGAATATCTGGAAGAAGACCAATGGCAGTCGAGTTTAACGCCGGATAAGCTCAGTGTAGTTTCGATTAAACCTGAAGCGTTATCTATCCGCGGTCTGGTCGGTTATCTTGATTACCTTAAAACTAACAGTCAAGATCCCAGCCGTTATGAGCTTGCTTTATGGCGCAAGGTGATGCAGCCAGTGACGGTCGCTGTGATGATGTTAGTGGCACTGTCGTTTGTATTTGGGCCGCTGCGAACTGTGACTATGGGCGCGCGGGTATTGCTCGGGGTTGTGGCGGGTTTCAGTTTTTATATCAGTAACGAAATATTCGGCCCTATGAGCATAGTGTATGAGTTACCTGCCTATGTGGGGGCTGTGGCACCAAGCTTGTTGTTTACCGGCGTTGCCTTCTACTTTATCCGGCGATGATACTCATCTTATTACTCCCCATTTAGTCTATAAGAACAGTTCCTAAAAAATAGCCCATAAAAAACGACGCTTTTGCGTCGTTTTTTTATGCTGACAATTTACTAGAAACTAAACTTAGGCGCCGTGCCAGTTACGCATTTGGTTGGCTTCTTTAGACAAGACAACCACTTCTGAGCGGGTCATACTATCTTGCAGGGCAAGCTTGTTGCCATTGATGAGGATCCACAGATTACCAATGCCGAGCAGTGACCAAACAATACGCGCATAAGCTGTGATCATGCTTAAGTTTTGGCCGTTTGGATGTTGGATCTTAAGCCGCCAAGCGCGCATCCCTAAGGTTTGACCGCCCTTACTCCAGAATAATGCGTAGAATGTGCCGACACACAAGACGAGCCAGAGTTGATAAATACCATGGTAAATCGGCGTGCCATTGAGCGCGTCAGAGACATGCTCAAAGCCATTCATGCCAGCCAATCCTGAAGCGGTAAGGCCGTAGAAAATGCCAAAGCCCACAGCGCCAGCAACCATATACACGGCCACGGCTAACAGCGAGTCGTAAACGGCAGCACCTAAGCGGCGAAAGAATCCCGCACGGGGAAAGTTAGCATGTTCGGTATTGAGCATCACAGTGTCCTGTTTTTAAAGTGCTTAAAGCGAATACAAATATGGATACCTGTCTAGGCTTCGGGTTCTTCGTCTCTAACAAAGTGGATATTGCTAAAGCCAAAGCGGGCAAATTCTACTTTTCTGAATTCTTTTTCAGCCTTAGCACCCTTGCGCGACGTCATGGCGACTTGTTGCTCCATGGCTAAAAATTTGGTCAGATCGATACCTTCGGCTTCGGCCACGGCTTCATATAAATCATGGTGTTTGTCGTAGCTAAAGGCGATGGTTTTAGTCGTACCTTTGAAGGTGTAAGTGACTTGACGGGCCATGGGGAGCTCTCCTGAAATAAGTCTGAAATTAATTAAATTCACTTCTAAAAATAAAATACACAGCACCTAAGATGCACAATCCTGCCCACAGATAATCGAGCTTCAATGGTTCTTTCATATAGAAATAGGCAAAGGGGACGAACAGACTTAAGGTGATGACTTCTTGTAGAATCTTTAACTGGCCGACGTTCATAACCGTGTAACCGATTCGGTTAGCAGGTACTTGCAGCAAGTATTCAAATAGGGCGATGCCCCAACTCACTAAGGCGGCAATAATCCAAGGTTTTGAGCCTAAGGTTTTTAGATGCCCGTACCAAGCAAAAGTCATAAAGATATTGCTTAGGCAAAGTAAACCGATAGTCGTCAGGGTTGGATTCATCTTTCATCTCTATGATTAATTTTATAAATCATGTATATGGCATCGTCGGTATAGCTGCCAAGGCACTTGTCTATGGCCTGAGGTTTAAAGCCCATTTTTAGCCAATAACTGTCGGCGCCTTGAACGGCAACAAGGGACAAGGAATTGAGATTATAACGATCCGCCAACAGTGTTAAGCGAGTGAGTGCTTTAGCACCTGCGCCTAAACCTTGGGCTTTGGCCGAAATCGCAATATCGTGTAGGTATAAAGTATCAGCCTTAGGTAAATGGGTGATGGGCTGATAGAGCGCGGGCGGCATATTGGTGGTCCATGGGTGAGCCAAGCAATAACCGACAACCGACTTATCCACTTCGAACACAAAACAGGATTGTGGTGATACCTGCCATTTACTTTGCAGCACGTGCAAGGGCTCAGGATCCAGTTGTGAGTAACACTCATCTTGGATTGCTAAAATGGCATCCCAATCCTGTGGGGTGATTGCTCGCAGTAACATGGCAGACATTTATCCTGTTTCAAGAGTCCCGTTTCAAGAGTTCTATTGAAGGCACTCCGTTAAAAGAGCCCTGATTCAAATAAGCTCGGCATTATAACCTCAAGCGGCTTCAAAATGCAGGCTCCGGTGGTAATATAAAGCGCTTTAAAACCCATTAAAACTGAGCTAAGCGTTCGCAGTGGTTAAATGCCCAGATATCGTTGACGCAGGTGACGCTCAAGATATTGACCATTTAAGGTTTCGCCCGTTGCTTGGCGGATCAGTTCATCGGTCGTGAGCAAGGATCCCTTTGACCAAATGTGCTCGCGCAGCCATTGGAATACCGAGTCCAACTTGCCTGCATCGATTAGGGCTTCAATCGGTCCTAAGGCTTTTTCCATCGCAAAACGACATTGGGCGGCATACATGGCACCTAAGGTGTAACTTGGGAAATACCCTAGCTCACCGACAGCCCAATGGATGTCCTGCATGCAACCGTCGCGGTAATTGCCATCAGTATTGATCCCCAGTAATTGTTGCATCTGCGTCGACCAAAAATCAGGTAAATCATCGACGGTTAAGCTGCCGTCGACAAAGGCTTTTTCCGCCTCAAACCGCAGCAAAATGTGGCAAGGATAGGTGACTTCATCGGCGTCGACGCGAATAAGTCCGGGATTTACGCGGGTATAATGTTGTGCTAATTCTTGGGCGCTGAAATGACAGTTAAGATGCTGCGCGATTTTGGGCTGCAACTGACGTAGAAATGCCGGATGTGCCCCGAGCTGCATTTCGCAAAATAGACTTTGGCTTTCGTGGACGCCCATAGAACGTGCAAGCCCAGCGGGTTGACCGCGCCACGCTTGAGGTAAACCTTGCTCGTATCTGGCATGGCCTGTTTCATGAACTATGCCCATGATTGCGCTACTGAAATCGGCCTCATTGTAGCGGGTCGTTATCCGCACATCGCTTGGCACGCCGCCACAAAATGGATGGCTACTCATATCCAGCCTGCCGTGATTAAAGTCAAACCCCAAAAACGCCATGACGTCACGTCCAAGGGCTTGCTGCGCGCTGATATCGAAGGGGCCATTGAGCACAAGCTTAGGCTCGTTTGCCTGCTTAGCCAGCACTTCTTGGATGAGTGTCGGTAGCCAATCTTTCAGGCCGCCAAAGGTTTGTTCTAGCTTTGCCGTGGTCATTCCCGGTTCAAATTTATTGAGCAGGGCGTCATAGGGCGTGATATTTTGCGCTTCGCCGCGGATCTGCGCTTCTTCCTTGGCAAGGTCGATGACCGCTTTTAGATTGGGCTTAAAGCCCAGCCAATCATTATTTTTACGCTGCTCGCGCCACGCATTCTCGCATTGATAAGCCATCTTGGTTTTGGCTTGTACTAGGTCGCCTGGCACTAAGTTGGCCTGTTGATACTGGTATAGTATTTCCCGCAGATTGGCTTCTTGCTCTGTTGAGAGTGATTCATCCGCCGCGCAGTGTAAGTGCTCGGCTATGGCGGCTGATGTTTTGAGACCGTGGATATGCAGCGCCAGTTCTGCCATTGCATCGCCGCGATCTTGACCACCGCCCATAGGCATCATGGCCGCTTGATCCCAGTCACCCAAAGCGCTGAAATGTTCAAAGTGAGAAATTTTCTGGAAATGTGCCGTCAGTTTGTCGTAACTTGGCGTTGGTACTTTAGTCTTAGGTGTGCCCATGGGATTTCCCTTCTGGCGCATAAAACCTGCGCGAATAAATAACAATAACAGGATGATAATACAATGAAGTCAAAATCATATAGCACTAAAACGCTAAAGGCCGCGCTGTGCCTGACCCTCGCCGCTATCGCTTCGACGGCGCAGGCGGGTGCCGATAAATTTGTCGCAGGGCCTGCTATTCCTGAGTTTGGTCAGATTGCCAAAGTCGACAGCATGATGCCTATTCCTAAGGGCATGAAGTTTAAAGTGGCTTTTGATATGAGTAAGGCGGCCGATGTGGGCAAGACGAATCGTCAGCTCGAAAGTTTAGCGCGTTTTATCAATATGCATGTGGCGGCAGGCGTTAAAGAAACTGATATCGAACTGGCTATGGTGGTGCACGGTGGCGGCATCAGCGATTTAGCTGATGATGTTTTTTATGCCAAGCAGCATTCAGGTGCCGTAAACGCCAATCGCGCTTTGGTTAAGGCTCTAGTTGATCACGGCGTGAAGTTTTATATCTGCGGACAGAGCGCCGCTTATTTTGATTTAACCAATACCTCATTATTACCTGGTGTTGATATGGCATTATCGGCGATGACAGCCCACGCTATTTTGGCGCAGCAGGGTTACAGTGAAAATCCATTTTAGGGTAAATTTTTAGTTTGGAAATAAGGCTTGGCTTGCTATTCTGTGGCGCATAAGTCGATAATTACAGTGAAATAAATGGAATGCTATATTGTTCAAGGAGATGACTATGTGGGCGTTTTTAGTTGAACAGCCTAATTTACCTTACACGATAGCTTTTGCCTGTGTTCTGGCCCTCGGTGTGTTTGAAGCCTTCGCGTTAGTCATTGGCTTAAGCATGATGAGTGCGCTAGACCAATGGGTGCCTATCGATGCGGATTATGACGCAGATGTGAGCCCCGGCGGACTTACTGGTATTGCCGGTTGGCTGTGCCTCAATCGACTGCCGTTATTGATTTGGTTTGTGCTCGCGCTGACCAGTTTTGCGATAGCGGGCTATATCGTCAATTTTATCAGTTTCAATGTCGCTGGCCTTTTACTGCCGCAATTGTTCACTTTACCCATAGCCATAGTTGCGAGTGCCTTTTCTTGCCGTTATTTCGGTCGAGTGCTGGCCGAACATCTGCCGAAAAATGAATCGAGCGCGATTTCGCTTGATGATTTGAGCGGCTATGTCGCGACTATTACCTTAGGCTGCGCCATCAAAGGCATGCCCTCTGAAGCCGTTGTGCGTGATAAACACCAACAAAAACATTATGTCTTAGTCGAGCCTGAAACCTCGGGCATCGAGTTTGCCTCTGGCACTCAAGTAGTGCTACTTAAGCGTGAAGGCCGTGTCTGGTCTGCTACGCGTTTTGATAATTAATCGTCCCCAGCCATAAATCAATTGAAAGGAAATCAAATGGATGTGTTAACTGATATCGGTTCATCCGGTAGTTTTATTTTGCTCGTTGCCGGTATGGTGTTACTTGGCTTTATCGTGATCGGGTTAATTTTTGCCAAGTTATATAAACGTGCAACCAAAGAAATGGCCTTTGTGCGTACCGGCTTTGGCGGTGAAAAAATCATTAAAGATGGCGGCGCTATCGTACTGCCAGTGCTGCATGAAACCATTTCGGTCAACATGAATACCCTGCGTATCGAAGTGGAAAAAACTCAGAAAGATGCGCTGATCACCAAAGACAGAATGCG
The DNA here is from genome assembly GCF_031932065.1 of Shewanella scandinavica. Classification (NCBI taxonomy): domain Bacteria; kingdom Pseudomonadati; phylum Pseudomonadota; class Gammaproteobacteria; order Alteromonadales; family Shewanellaceae; genus Shewanella; species Shewanella scandinavica. The sequence continues at coordinate 57,366 of NZ_JAUOES010000009.1, read as the reverse complement.
TGTCGATGTGAAGGCCGACTTCTATTTGCGAGTTGCTCCAAATTCAGATGGTATTTCGATGGCGGCGCAAACCTTAGGTACGCGCACAAACCGCGTTGAAGAGCTTAAAAAGCTGATGGAGTCTAAGTTTGTCGACGTGCTGCGCGCCGTTGCCGCTGAAATGACCATGACAGAAATGCATGAGCAGCGTGCCGATTTTGTGCAACGTGTGCAAAACAACGTGGCTAACGATCTGGAGAAAAACGGTCTCGAACTTGAGTCGGTTTCGTTAACCGGGTTTGACCAAACTGATCTACAGTTCTTCAATGAAAACAACGCATTCGACGCCGAAGGTCGTGCACGTCTGGCGAAAATCATTGAAGAGAAACGTAAAGAAACCAACGATATCCAACAGGATAACCGGATTAAGATCGAGCAACGAAACCTCGAAGCCGAAAAAGAATCCCTAGAGATTGAAAAGTCGGAAGAAGAAGCACGCCTGATCCAGCAACAGTCTTTGGAATTTAAACGCGCCGATCAAAAAGCGGAAATCATTAAGCAGAAAGAAAACAAGGCCCGTGAAGAACGCGAAGCCGAAATTGCTAAAGAACGCGCTATCGAAACGGCTCAAATCGAAAAGACGAAAGACATCGAAACCCGCGAGATTGAAAAATATAAGTCGATTGAGCAATCGCGCATTCAACAGCAAAGGGATATCGAAGTTTCTGAGCAGGAAAAACGCATTGCGGTTGCGGCCAAATCTGAAGAAGAATCTGCTGCCCGAGCCCGTGCAGCTGAAGCCGAAAAGCTGAAAGTTGAAAAAGAAGAAGCGGTAATCACAGCGCGCCAAGTGGCCGAAGCGAATCGTCGTAAAGAGATTGAAGTGATTGACGCCCGTAAAGAAGCTGAGCGTGATGCGGTAGGCGTAACAGTACAAGCCGAAGCCGAGAAACGTGCCGCTGAAGACAGATCGAGTGCGATTTTGATTGAAGCGCGCGCTAGCGCCGATGCGAAAAAACTGCAGGCCGAAGCAGATGAGAAAGTCTATGCCGTTGAAGCTGCGGGTAAGCAAGCACTTTACGAAGCTGAAAACGTCTTGAGTGATGAGCAAATTGCCCTGCAAAAATCCCTCGCGATTTTAAAAGCGTTGCCTGAAATTGTGGCACAAGCCGTTAAACCGTTGGAAAACATCGAAGGCATTAAAATTCTTCAAGGCTATGGCGCTGGCAATCAATTTGCCGCGGGTGGCGAAGGCGCTCACCATCAAGGTGGTATTGCCGAGCAAGTCACCAGTGCCGCATTAAACTATCGCGCTAATGCGCCGGTGGTTGATGCCATGCTCAGAGAGCTGGGCTTAGTGAACGGCGATACAGGCACCTTGAATGATTTATTGAACGGCAATAATACGTTAACCGCCGAGGCGTTAAGTGGTGTGAAGTCGTCTCATGCAGAGCTTAAAGATTACAGCCAAACGCATGTGGTCGAGAGTCAAAGCGTGCCTAAGCTGTAAGGTCGACTTAGCGAACTCTATGAGGTTAGCTTGATGAGGTTAGCCCTATGAGATTAGCTTTATGAGATTAAATCCGCCCAGTAAGCTTTTGCGCTGAGTGAAGTCAGCACTGAGTCAAGGCTTGGTAAATCAGCACGATAAATCAGCTTGATAAATCAACCTGATTAAATAAAACCGCTCGCATTATTGCGAGCGGTTTTGTTTTTGGGCGAGATAAAATCTACCAGCCTATTGGTGCACCTTATCGACACCCGATGAACGACCTTCGGCGTGGCAGATGGCGCAGGATTCTTGCCCAGCTTGGTAAATTCGCCCTCCGCTGGCATCGCTTTGATAAACCCCACCAAAGCCACGTGCATGAACCACTAAGCTATCTGTTTGTGTATGGCAGGCGGCGCAGGTTGCCAAGGTTGGCGAATACTCGGCAATTTGACCATTGTTGACCGCATCGGGTGCGGCAACTAACAGGGATTGCTCTGCACTCAGTCCCGCGAGATCCAGTTGCCCAGCGCTATGGCAAACACTGCAGTTGTTTTTCGCATTAGGGTAGGTGAGTTCTGGGCGTGGGTTGTCAAAACCGACGACAGTACGGGTTCCTGCGTGCAGTGAATGCACTAACTCCCTGTAGCTCAAGGTATTGTTGATGGTGCGATAGGGCTTGATTTGGTCGGCACCTGGAGTATGCATTATGCCTGCATTGAGATACATGATTGCATCATTGCTGTGGCAGCTTTGACATTGTCCATCTGTTAGCGCGGTTGCGGTTTGCGGTGCATGACAAGTGCCGCAGCTGCTAGTGGGCTCAAAAATCCCCCTCATTTGATGCGCCGACAGAACTCTATCCTCTAAGCCTTGATCATGACATTGGCGACAAGCCTTTTCATCGACCTTAGCCTTTGTCGTAACCGTTTGACCTTGCAGGGTGAGCGTATTCAACGCGCTGAGGTTCACATTGTGATTGGCGATATTACAGTCAACGGCAAAGCCAGTGTTTTTATCGGCGCAGAGCACCAATTTAGTGTAGAGCTTAGATTGGCTTAGATCGCCAAAGTCCGTTGTCGACAAGTTAGATATAGTGACCGTTAACTGATTCGGCGCCGTGATATTTAAGGCAACATCGCTCGTGTTTGCCAATAAATCCCACACTTTACGCTGGCCATTATTGACTGGCATGTTGGCGTGATTGGTTTCACCCGCGGCAATTAACCAGAAAGATTTAATCATGGCTTGAGTCGCGGGGAGTTGCTCCAATTGCTGCACTTGCAGTGTGACGACTAGAGTTTGCGCCTCAACACTGAGCTGCGAGCTCAGTAACTTAATTTGGTAATCGCTCGCCAGTTTAGCGGCCGTGTTCACTGCGGCATTGTGAAATAGCCCCACACCTTGGGGATTATTGCTATCGGGGTGACAGCCACTACAGCTGAGTGCCCATGGCTTGGCAAAAATATCCCTATTATGGAATAACCCCGCGACAGTGCCATTCCAGTCGGCGGGAATTTGCGCTTTATGGCAGTTAAGGCAGGCGGTTTTACTGGGGATATTGTAATTGCTGCTTTGCGCCGCTGCGTCAGCGATATGACATTGCTGGCACTGCTTCATGTCGCCGGGAAAGGTCACATTGGAGAAGTCATATAACTGTCCCTTGTGGCCGACGATTTGATATTTAGCTTGGTGGATCTGGTGCGTCAATGTCGCCATATCTAAGCTGTTACCGGTTTCAGGATCGCCAGAATAAGTCGTGTGACACACCACGCAGCCCTCAAAGGCAAAACGTTTACTGCCGTGCATCAAAAGGCGGGTATCGGCATTGGCCAAATCGGCATTATGGCAACTAAAACAGGCTTGCTCAGGTGCGATAACTTTGCGGCCCATGTCCGCTGCGACGGTTTGCCCCGTGGCGGGAACAAAGTCGTATACGCTGTTGATCAACTGAGTGTCGATTGGGCTATTGGCTAACGGTTTGAGTTCTAGGTAAATCCTGTGGGTCAGTTCTGGCGTGTATTGGGTATCGAGCCCCGAAAATTGCGGGTATGCCGTCAGAGTTTTGCTAAAGGTATAACGGTATAGACCTGCGCCTAACGAGGTTAAACACGTCGTTTTACAGCTGCTTTCTATGCCCGCTTGGAATTGTGTTACGGCATTGGTTTGGGCATTGGTCGCGGGTTCCACTTGGTTGTTGATGTAGCTGGTCCATTGCAATGCGGTATCTGTCGTACTGGCGGTCTCACTCGTTGTGACAGCGCTATTCTGCGCCGCAGCGTCAGCTGTGGCTTGAGTGATGTGATAGTGCGCCTGCGGCGGTGCAAGCTTGGCGATACCAAGGCCTAAGGTGTCGAGCTCCTTAAGGTTTTCTAGTCCAGTGACGGCAATGCCATTGGCGTTACTGAGAAAGAAATCGACCTGCACTTGAGTTTGCGCATCGATAGCGACTTTTTCGATTGTCGCTTTAAGAGTATCGGCCTGTTCTATGCTGATACTCACAATTCCAGGTGGGCCTTCTTTACCCTCTTCACCATCGGAACAGGCGGTCATCAGACAGACTGCAACAACAATTGGCGTAAAGATTTTCCATTGAGAACGGGTATTCGTGTTCATCATTTTCCATTCCTTTTTAATTAGATTCTGTCGGGACTCTAATCGGAATGTATGCGTTTTAGATATTAACTGAGTTATGCATTGAGTGGCAGTTAATTAATCGCTTTTAAACCTTTTCGATTAATTATATTGAAGTAATTTGAATTGAAGCATTATTTTGATTTTCGATATATTTAATTGTTGATTCTTAAAAGCGTTAGTCAGACACAAGTCGTGTAACTTGATCTAATACTGCCCCAATTTGGGTAAGTGTGACGCAGACGTAAAATAATAATAGATATTACTCTAGCATAAATTGTCGGGAATCAAAGTGTATGCATATTTTAATTATATTGCTTTGACTAATAAAGGATCGAATATGATTACCAGAAGAGGAATACTTAAAAGCAGTATGGGCGTTGCTGTCGGTACTGTATATCACGGGACACTGATTAGCTTTCTTACCGGTTGTGGCAGCGACAATGACAGTCAGGAAGTCGTAGAAGTCATGGCCGGTGGTTTAATGGTGGTCAACCCTGTGGTGTGTGTGAGCTGTCGACGCTGCGAGATTGCCTGCAGCTGGAACCACGAGGGCGACAGTAGTCCAACGCTGGCGCGCGTAAAAGTCGAACATAACATGAACTTCGGCCCGCATGGCATGCAATTCAACTATCACATACAGCATGGCGAATGCGGTGATGGCACCATAATTCCTGCCACTTGCCGCCAATGTGAAGTTTGTACACAAGTGTGCCCGCAACAGGCTATTTCAACCAACCCGCTAACCGGCGCCAAAGTGGTTGATGAAGAACTCTGTGTTGGATGTGGTTATTGTGCTGATAAATGTCCGCAGCAAGTGATTAAAGTCGTCCGCAGTAAAATGAAAGCCGTGAAATGCGATTTATGCAATGGCCAGCCTGCTTGTGCTCAAGTTTGTCCTACTGGGGCAATTAAATTTTATCCTTGGGATGAAGCCGAAGCTGCATTAGAACAATATGAAAAATATACCGGCTTAGTTTCTTGAATCGAGGTGAAATATGATGAGTAATATAATTGGTGGTTGGGCAGGAAAAGTCCTTAGAGTTAATTTAACGACAAATACGATTTCGTATGATCCCATAGAAAAATATTATGACTATATTGGTGGTATGGGTATTGGCTATAAAATATTGTGGGATGGTCATAAGGACAATATAAAGGCAATCGATCCTGAGAATATTATTGTCTTCTCTGCGGGGCCATTAACGGGTTCAGGCGTGATTTGTACTGGACGAACAACGATTACTTCCCGTAGTCCGGTGATTGAAAAACACCTTATTGCCGACGGTCACTTTGGTGGCCATTTTTCACCTGCAATGAAATTTGCCGGCTTCGATGCGATTGCAATTGAAGGCAAAGCGGCGAGCCCTGTGTGGCTAAAAATTGTCGATGACAAGGTCACCTTAGAACCCGCCGATGCACTATGGGGCAAAGGCATATTCGATACCCACGCCATGATAGCGCAAATGATGGGCCCCAATGCACAAGTGGCGGCCATTGGCCAAGCGGGTGAAAACCAAGTGCCTCTGTCTGTCATCATGACTCAGGGCGGACATTCTGCGGGTGGTCATGGCTCAGTTATGGGCTCAAAAAATTGTAAAGGGATCGGCATTATCGGTACCGGCGCCGTTAAAATTGCCGCCAATAATGAAAAGATGCGTGCTTTAGATGACCATATTTTAGGGATTATCGGCGCCAATAATAATGGTGTGGTGCCTTCGACGCCGCAATCTTGGGCCGAGTACTCAGCCCCTATCAGTCGCTGGAAATCACGACCTAGCCTTAAGTGGGGCGCCGCTGATCAAGAAATTGATTTAGGCGAAGTGCCTTGGAATGAGCGTAACCGTATTGGATTTCGTACTTCGATGGCCGAAAGTTACATAGGCGTCGAATATGCCAACAAGTGGATGAAGCGCACTGGCGGTTGCCATTCATGCCCAATACGTTGTTTCTGCGAGCTTAAAGTCCCTGAACTGAAGAGTAAATATGGTCGTAAGACCGAGCATATTGCCAACGTCTGTATGGGATTCCTCGTGCCTCAGTATTTGATGGGCACCACAAACGGCTCTGAAGCACATGCGATGGCGGGAGCTTTGGGGGCACAGATCCTCGATGACTACGGCATTTGGTGTAACTATGGTTTGATTTCTCATATCTTTAAGTTTTTAAAAACACACGATATGTTCAAAGATTTACTGCCAGAAGAGGAATACAACAGCATTCCTTGGGCGCTTTGGGATAATCAAGATCCTGCCTTCTTAATTGATTTCTATCGCCGCATTGCCTACAAAGAAGGCGAGATTTCCCATATGGCGGATGGATTGTATGACTTAATCGCGCGTTGGGGCTTAGATGGCACAAACCCCGCATTAGGGTATTGGGACATACATAAAGAGAGTAAAACCAAGGTCTTTAACCGAAAAACCAACGCCGCCGTGCACCATGCGAGTGAAACTGCAGGTCAGGTGGGCACCTTAATCAACGTCGTCTTTAACCGCGATGCCCAGTGCCATTCCCACATCAACATCGTTAACAGTGGGTTACCCCACGATATGACAGTCGCTATCGCCGAGAAAAAATGGGGCGAGGGCGCCTTTGATAAGGTGCAGTGGTATACCCCGATTAATGCCGCTAAGGTTCGTTTCGCTAAGTGGTCTTTAGTGAAAAACGTGCTGCATGACTCGCTGACATTGTGTAATTGGATGTTCCCGCTTTTGGCATCGCCCGATAAGAACCGTAATTATGAAGGCGATAGCACCATAGAATCGCAAATGTTCAGCCTAGTTACAGGGATTGAAACCAGTGAAACTGAGTTAGATTTCAAGGCGGAAAGAGTCTTGCATCTGCACCGCGCCTTAACCATGTTGCAGATGAATGAGGGCAATATGCGTGAAGAGCACGATGTGCTCAGTGACTGGGTTTACGATATGGACCCAGACAAAAATTTTGGTGAAGAGGGCACCATCAAGATGGACCGCGCCGACATGCAAACCTCGCTGGACATGTTCTACGAAGCCTTTGGTTGGGACATTCAAACAGGAGCGCCAACGCGGGCCACACTCGACAAGTTTAGTCTGGGCTTTGTCGCCGACAAATTAGCGGCGCGAGGTTTACTACCCGCTTGAAAACTCTAGTTGGGCACTATGATTGGCGCTATGACTGGACACTATGAGTGAACACTGTGACTGGACATTATGAGTGAAAAAATGATTGAACTCGTCGGTTATATCCGAGTATTTAGCCAACACGGACGTTTAGTCACGGCGGAGCAAATTGCCGCCGTGGCTGGGTTGGACTGGGATAATAAGCAAACGGTTGCGGGTTATATTCAGCTAATCCTCAATGAGGCTTATGCGGATGTGCAGATGCGCTTGTCGGATAAGCGGCATTTTTTCTATTCCGACAAAAGTATCGTTGAGCGTTATGCCGAGCAATGGTTAGCACTGGAGCGCGGTGATGCATTTGAGGCCATCATTGCTCAAATTCGCCGCAATAGTTGCCGCCATACTGAGGTGTATCAGGAGAGCGTGCTGACTTTTGCCCCCTATCTTTATGATGGGCCCCAATTAGCTAATGTGCGTGAGCAATTGCCGCAGCAGCTTGGGGCGGAAGATATCCATTATGCCGTGGATAAACAGGGCAAAGGTTACTATTACTCGACTCAAGGACTGAGCCACAGCTATGCCGCAGTCCTCGCCAATTACGATCCCTGTGAATGGTCAAACTGACATTAAGCTGACTAAGTTGAGCTATTGATCAACACTGATAAGTGTTGATCAACCTTGGATCTGTATCGATAAGCGCCTGCGGGCGCTTTTTTATTGATGACGGGAAATGTGGACAGATGGCATGCCGATGATGTTATAACGAAAAAAACGATTGAGCTAAGCCCAAGCTGTAACTGTGGTCTTAATAACGCCAATGCTTGAGCATAGGATCAGCTTGTCAGTGTTTGGGTGTATTTTTTGACTATCGCATCAATCTTGCCATTGGCTTTTAGGGTCGCAATCGCTTGATTGATGGCAGGCAGCAAATCGGCATGTTCCTTACGTAACCTAAACACTAAGTCCCCATCGGAATGCACCGCCGCAAGGGCGACAGGGATCCGCAACTGAGTCGACCAATACAAGGCTGGATAATTACCGGAAATAATCGCATCGACTCTGTGTTTATCTAAGGCTTTGACTAACTCTTGCTCAGAGGTAAAGTCGGCACGGATAAAGTCCTTATCGTCGTGGTATAAATAACCGCGCACAGTCCCGATTTGTTTACCTTTTATCTGGTCGATATCCTTATATTTACTGACATTTTCAGGCAGGGTGACCACATATTCGGTGATTTGCATTATGGGGGCGGATTTGACAAACAGCGGCCCCAAATCCTGCTTTTCAAACCAACTCGGGCTGACGATATCAAAGTCGAGTTGACCGGTTTCCAGTGCGTTATTAGTGCGCTTTGGCGGCAGGGTGAGGATTTCACCGTCGATTTTAGCGAGGGATAAAATCATCGGGATAAGCTCAGTGATCATCCCCGGCGCCTCTGCTTGGTCGCCGATAAAATACGGATACCAAGAATAGGAGCCAGTGATATTGTATTTGAGCTGCTCCGCATAGGCGTGTGGTTGAGTAAAGCAAAGGGCGAACAAGGCAAATCGAACTAAGTGTTTATACTGCAAACATCGCTTAACCATATTGCTTTTATCCTTGTTATCTCTGCTTTAGCCAAGGCCTATCCGATGGCCATTCTACCTAAACTGTGTGAATAAATTGTTTATTGGGTCACAATCAGTCACATCAGCCATAGTTAAACAGTTTTCACCTTTACGCCATTACACTTTACGCTATGGCGCCTAAGCCAATAGCTGACACAGGGCTGGCTGCTGATTATGCGGAAAAATTTGGTAGGTTTTATGGTGCTTAACCAAGCTGGTTTTCTTATTGCCTTGGCTCAGTAATAACCCATGGGATAGGGCGATACGCGTTAGTGTCTGTTCATCGGCGCGGACATATAAGTTGATTGGTTTGACCAACTGATTATCTTGAATATGTTGATTAAATTCTTTTGCATCAATTACTAAGCTAGATTGACCATCACCATCGAGTTTGAGCTTGGCGCTGATTTCAGTGTCAGTAAAGACTAACCATTCGGCTTGCTTTAAGGTTGCTATCATGGCATTTAATGCCGTACCCAAAGCTTGCTCCGATGTCTCAACTGTTTGATATTGATGCACAATCCTTTCTAGTAAACGCTTGAGTTCGGCGCCCGCACCTTGGCTGCGAGCCAAACGTATCCAAGCCGTGAGATCGTCGGCTACTAATTTAGAAAAGCGTTTTTCCTTTAAGGACTCGACCATCCAATTACACAAAAAATGACTTTCCTGCGCGGAGGTGCGCTGGGCTTTCTTGGTCTGTGCTGAAGCGGTTAAATCGGCAAGACCCGCAAGGGCGAGTTCGAGCACAGCTTGGTTATAGGTTTGAGAATTCATTATGACTCCGCCGCGGGCTGAAGTGATGTTATCTATTTGAACTTGGACGATATTGATTGCGGCGGAGCTAGTTTAGCAAAGCGGTCGTTAAACCGATATTTATTCTTGCGATCCCACCAAACTCGCGGCGGTTAAAATCAGCTTTGGCGCGGGCCTCACTTTGTAGTTAGGGTTGATATATTGAAAATGAATCAAACCTTTGTCGTCGCTGATATAAATGGCGGGTACAGGTAAGACTAAACGTTTGGCACCTTCTGGGGTGATCCATAAAGGATTCTCGAGATTAAGGCGTGCGGTATAAGTTTCAGTCACCTTTTCGCTAGTGTAAAAAGCTAAACCAAAGGCTTGGGATGCCAGCATTTTTTCATCGGAAAGTAGCAGATATTTAAGTTCATTTTTTGCCGCCGAAGCCTTAAGTTGAGCTGGTGTATCGGGTGAAATCCCCACTAACTGAAAGCCCATTTTTAATAACTCAGGTTCAATGGCTTTTAGTTGTCCCATTTGATTGTTACAAAATGGGCACCAGCCACCACGGTAAAAGAAGAAAATGGTTGGTTTTTGTGCGGTTAATTTTGCTAAATCAACGCTTTGGCCATTCATATCTTGTAAGGTAATTGCGGGAATTTGTTCGCCATTGAGCAGTGGGCTAACCGAATATTCATCCTTAGCGATAGGTTGAGCTAGTGTGGTAAAACTGCCAAGCAGTAGGCTGGTGGTCAGTAAAAAGCGCTGTAGTAGGGACGGCATAAGTAATCTCTCTTTGTTATGGGTTATTCTATTAATTCAAGCGATTGGCTCTGGTTTGTACGCTTGTTGGGGCGTGAATGGGGAAGACTGTTATAAGAACGGCGAATGCTGCAATTTATTGCAGTGTGTATCCAGATTAAGTGGTGTTTTTAAAGCAATGCAGCTCAATCACCCAAAAGCTCGTTTTAGTCTCATATAAGTCAATGGTGTGAACCGATAATGTGGGCTAATTGAGTGAGCTAATCGAGTCAGCAGCTCGAGTGAGCTAAGGTGGGGCGCCGAACGCGAAAGTGATAATATTGCCACAGCCTTGAAAGGCTGAAGTGATGTTTGGTAATTTTTTCAATAGGAAAGTGGTAAATGGATAAGGGATTATTTAAGGCGTTAAAGAAAGTCTATTATAAAAAGTCGTACCGCAAAGACGAGCATGGTTATCAACAAAGAATCGATAATGGCGATGTGTTTGATGTCGATACGGGAACTAATATCTACTCCTATCAAGGCCTATCTGATACCGAAATCGCATTGATTGAACAGAGTGGCTATCCGGTCAATAACAGGGTTAAGCTAAGCCATGATGAGGCCGTTCTTGCCTATAAAAAACTACTCCTAGAGCCTAATTTGTCACTGGAAAATCTGTTGGCGGCCTATTTATGTGGTTTTTCAAGTTTCCCGCGCGGTCGTCAACCCATTCTCAGCTATCTGTTTGCGAAGGCGCTACCAGAACATTCGATGGCAACCGCTAATGATATTTGTCCTGTGTGTTCCATCAAGCGCGTTAACTGGATTGAGCAGGGGCAAAAAATCTTTTCCTGTTACGCTGGCAGTGTGTGGAACGAGCGCTGGGCGCACAACCTCATAGAATTACAAGAATTTTGTACGCTATCGCCTTGTAAACCCAATGCAGAGGATGTGGCCATCTTCAGTGCATTAATTGAAGCTATCCGTCAGGCTCCTTTAGATGAAACACCCGGAAAACTCGAGCAAAGGGTGAAGAAAGCCAAGATTATCCCCAATTTTAATAAGTACAGTTTCCGTGGCCAACTGATGGTGTTAGCTGAGCTTGGCATCATGCCAAATTCCTATGTTGAGCCGCTTTATGAAGCGTTTACGCCATTTGAGGAGATCTGCAATATCAAATACCCGGGCAGTATTCGCTCTGACATCATCTTACCGCTTGCGGGCTGGCGCGGCGAAAATCCCATTGATGAGCAAAGGCTTAAACAGTTATTTGGTGGTTTTTTGGAATAAGTGATCGGCCTCAGTTCCGTGGGTTAAGTATTGTGCAAATGAGGTAGGGGATAACTTGCCGATTGAGTCCGTCACAGAGTTCGGACTGAGATAAGCCATCTTTAGAGCGAGTCACTCTTATAGCCTATGGCTTGTAGCTCATTAATTCGGCTCAATAAAAAAGCGTCCCTTGGGACGCTTTTTTGCTTTAATAACGAGACTGGATAGGCGAGGTGCATTGCCTATGTTAGTTGTTTATTTCAGCTTTTTCGCTTTGCTAGGTGCTTGACCCACCTTCATTTTTACGCGGCGGCCTTGCATGTTTTTCTCAGCAGTAACTTGAGCGCCAACATTGTCGGTTCTTTGTTGCTTCTTGGCAAAGCTACGGCGGGTTTGCAATTGCTTTAATAGCAATTCGCGGCTGCCCACTTCATAACCTGGCACAGTGACACGGCGAATTTGTTGACCGATCAGTTTTTCGATATCGGCTAAGGTACGTTCTTCTTCGCGGCTCACAAATGAAATGGCTACGCCAGTTTTACCCGCACGGCCTGTACGACCGATACGGTGGACATAGTCTTCGGCGAGGAAAGGTAAGTCATAGTTGACTACGTATTCAAGGCTTGGAATATCCAGACCACGGGCGGCAACTTCGGTGGCAACCAGTACGCGGACATCACCTGCAACAAACTCACGCAGGGCGCGGCGACGACTGCCTTGGCCTTTATCACCGTGGACTACTTCAGATGGGATGCCATCTAAATTTAATTCTTTGACTAGCGTATCGGCGGCTTCACGGGTCGCAGTAAATACCAAGACCTGTTGCCAGTTTTTCTTGCCGATAAGCTCAGAAAGCAGTTCGCGTTTACGGCGTTGTTCAACCGGATAAACCACTTGGCTAACCGTATCGGCCGTCGTGTTTTGCTTATCAACGCTGATCACTTGCGGTTTAACCATCATATCGTTGGCGAGTTTTTTCACCGCACTTGAGAAAGTGGCCGAGAACAACAGGTTTTGACGCTTCTTATTTACCGCTTGAAGGAGCTTTTGGATATCGGCGCTAAAGCCCATGTCTAACATACGGTCGGCTTCGTCTAGGACTAAAAAGTCGACGTTCGACAGGCTTAAGTTACAGGCGGTAAGGTGCTCAAGTAAGCGACCTGGGGTGGCAACAATCACATCGGCGCCGCGTTTCAGCTTTTGCGCTTGTGTTTCTATCTTTACGCCACCATAAATGGTTAACACGCTGAAGTTTAAGTACTTGCAGTAAGCCGTAACGTTGTCAGCCACTTGAGCCGCAAGCTCACGGGTCGGCGTAAGGATTAATACGCGGGCATTCGACTTTAACGTTTCGCTTGGATTTTCAACCATCTTTTGCAGGATCGGCAGCGCGAAAGCGGCGGTTTTACCCGTACCGGTTTGGGCACTGGCTAAGACATCTTGGCCGCGGCGGATAGCAGGTATCGCTTGCTGCTGAATAGGCGTCATTTGTTGATAACCGCAATCTGAGATAGCGCGCAAAATCTCGGGGGAAAAACTAAAAGATTCAAATCTCATTTTGGATTCCTATCGTTCACTTATTCAAACATTCAAGCACCGCGAGCCTCTATTATTTACTCGACTAAGGAGAGAGGCGTGCCGACTGGCTCATTCTTCCACACAGATTTTATAAGAAAAATGGCGGGCGCGGAGTATAGCAAAAATTTCGGTTAAAACCTGAACTTTTTAGTGTTTTGGCATTTTATCTGCATCATTTTATCGCCAAGAGATAAAAGCCTTAGCGACGGCTCAGGCGGGATAGGGCCAATTCTGCAAGCACTGGGTTGGATCAGTACTGGATTGAGTATGCTCTTAGTAGAGTATGATTTAAGGTTGAGTGACGGCTGGCGGAAAGAACGGGCTAAAATAACGCGATAGAAAAATGCCGCAGTTTTGGCTGCGGCATTTTATATCTTGCTTATGACTAACCGAAGGTGCGTCTCAAGCCGAGGGCTTTCTCGGCATTATGCTTAAGCAGATGGGCTGCATCACCAATCAGATGGGTCGCGGCCAAGTTCTCCGCGCTTGAATGGGTGATGGAGTGTATGTTGCTGGCAATCTCATTAACAACTTGACGCTGTTGATCCGCTGCGACCGCATTTTGCTGGGCAAAGGTGTGGATATCACTCACTTCTTGGTAAATGGTATTCACATTGTCGGCGGATAGTTGGATGTCGCTAGCGCAGCGCTCCGCGTGTTGGCGGCTTTGTTCCATTTCTTTGGCCCATGCGTTGAGCATAGTGAACATCTTATCGACACTTTTTGAAATACTGTTGGTCGACAGTTGGGTTCGGCTCGACAGCGCGCGCACTTCATCGGCGACCACGGCAAACCCACGGCCTTGTTCACCCGCACGGGCAGCTTCAATGGCCGCATTGAGGGCGAGAAGATTGGTTTGCTCGGCGATGGAGTCAATTTCGCCCATCGCATTAGCAACTTGCTCGGCTTCTTTATTCAATTGATGGGCATTGTTAGCGGCATCGGCAACAGACTTGGCCAGTTGTTCCACTTTTTGAGTATTGGCCTTCATATTGGCGCTGCTTTTAAGGCAGAGATCGTAGGCGGTATTGATGCTGGTGGACGTGAGATGGGTATTCTGCGCCACTTCTGTGATGGTTGAACTCATTTCTTCCATCGCGCCAGAGAGCTGTTCTAACTGACTTTTCTCTTGATCTAGGCTGACATAGGTTTGCTCGGTCGCGACCACTAATTGATCGGCAATCGCGTGCAATTGATTGGCTTGATCTTGTGTGCGCCCCAGTACGCCATTCATTTTGGCTTGCAGCATGATGAGCTGGAAATCGAGGATAGAAGACGTATCGGCACCCGAGTAGATGTAACGACTGATAGAGTCGTATTTGGTTTGCATTTCAATCAGTTTAGCGGGAATGCGAAAGGCCTCATCGTAGAATATAGCCAAGTTTAAACTCATCAAAACCGCCCCCGCGATAATCACGCCCCAGCCCCAAAAGTAGCCTGCGATCAGTAAGCCTGTTGAGGCGACAACCGCCGAGAGGATACGTTTTTGCATTAAGCTTAAGGGCTTAGAAATGGATTTATCCAGTTTAAGTCTTTGGTATATCTCATTTGCTTTGCTGACGTAGGCGGCCTGAGGCTGAATACGTACCGATTGATAACCGACAATGGTGCCGTTTTCAAACAATGGCGAGACAAAGGCATCGACCCAATAGAAGCCACCATTTTTGCAGCGGTTTTTCACTATGCCGCGCCAAGATTGGCCCGACTTAAGCTTTTCCCACATTTCTTTAAAGGCGGCGCTCGGCATATCGGGATGACGAACCATATTGTGGGCACTGCCGACTAACTCTTGGGCGCTATAGCCTGAGACTTCGGCAAAACGGGCATTAACGTAAGTGATAACACCGCGAGTGTCGGTGGTGGAAATGAGTTCGTCCTGTGGTGTTAAGCGAATTTCTTGATCTGATCTCTGTGCATTCAGTGTTCTGTTGGCAGATGCGTTACTCTGGCTCATTTAGTGTGTCCATTCAGGGCCGATATGGTTTATTGGGGTTCAGTGTCGCGGTGTTAGGCGCTAATTTTCTTGCGCTTACTCTCATTGGGGTAAGCTTGTTATGTGATAAGACTATCATTTTTGTATGGGTATAGGAGAGCGCTTTTTGATGGCTCACCTATGAAAATCAATCGTTCGTTGTATTTATAAGCTATTGCAAAATATAAAAATTTTAAGTAGTGCGAATACAGAATTAAACGAGCGTTTATCCTGCTGAAACGTAAATTTCAGTATTTTGTATAGGGTTATTTTTCCTCAGATATTGAGTGGATATTAGACGCTCATGTTATCGACTAAATCTGCTCGGCGATATTGGACTAATGTCGTTGATTCGGTTGCCATATCGCGGCATTCATTCGGGCGCTTTATTCGTCTTAGTCTATTCTTTAATGGGCAACAAACTATGACTTGCTGAGTGTGTGATTTATCTGGTTTTGCCTCAGTTTTGTCATCTCATTCTCACCCTTTAGTTCATTAGCTTAGGTTCATAAGTTCAGCTTCATTAGCTCCTAGCGGGAATGCAACATAAGAGGATTTTCCCATGGCGATATCACTTAGACGTGGCGTAGCTAAATTGGCTACCACGTCCTTGGGGACAGCAGCGGCACTGCCCCATTGGCGACGTTTGATTTTTGAACGTCTATTTGGCTTTCTTGCGCTTCTCTGCGTGCCCGTATATATCACCAGCGTGTATTTATGTGTCATCGCCGATCTTTGGTCTATGGTGGTATTCGATACGCTGGCTTATCTTTTTTTACTATTTTTGCTGTATTTTCCTAAGCTTGCTGATAGCACGCGTTTTGGCTGTGGCTGCTTCTTGGGGTTTGCTATTGGCGTTGGTTTTTTGATTGCGATTGGTCCATCGGGTGCGGGGTTCTTCTGGTTATATATCTTTGCGCCATTAGTTGGCATTTTCTTAGGAAGTCGCGCGAGCTTATATGCCCAATATTTAAATGGGCTGAGTCTGGTACTGATTGGGCTTGCCTATCACTTTGGCTGGTTAAACTGGCCTGATATTCACGGTTACAGTTTGGGTATTTGGGCCGTTGTCGTGGTCAATTTTATTGTAACCAATGCCATGTTGACCCTAACCATCACTTACTTATTAGGTAAGTTGGCGGATTCACTCGATTCAACCTTAGCCTCACGCCAAGCGACTGTATTAGGGTTAGCCAAACTTGCCGAATACAGAGACAACGAAACGGGCGCGCACTTACTACGTATGCGGCAGTATTCAAAAATGCTCGCGGCGCAGCGACTGCAGGCCGACAATCCACCGGCTGAATTGAACGATGATTTTATTCAAGATATTAGTCTATCGGCCATTTTGCACGACATAGGTAAAGTTGGTATTGCCGATGCGATTCTGCTCAAACCGGGTAAATTAACCCCGCAGGAGTTTGAGCAGATCAAAGCCCACCCTGTGATTGGTGGCCAAGTGTTACGCAGTTTGTTGGAATATGCGCCCCAATGTACTTTTATTCAGATGGGCCAAGATATTGCTTCGGGTCACCATGAAAAGTGGGATGGTAGTGGTTACCCCTTAGGGTTGAAAGGTGAGGATATTCCGCTTTCGGCGCGCATCGTTGCCTTGGTGGATGTCTATGATGCGCTGACTTCGCCGCGATGTTATAAGCGACCCTTTAGCCACCAAGAAGCTATCGATTTAATGATTGAAGGCAAAGGTAAGCATTTCGATCCTGAATTAGTTGATTGTTTTATGGCAATTCATCAGGAGTTTGAAGTGTTATCTAAGGCATCGCTGGATGATGCTTATCAGCCTATGGCGCAGCCCACTATGGTTTAGCGACTCGTGTTTTTAATCATGTTTGAAATAGAAATCGTGTTTTGAAACCATGTCCTGAAAGCATACTATTGAAATAGGACTAGGCTTGAAAGTACAGAAGCAGTGCTAAAAAAACGCCCAAGGCTTATAGCCTTGGGCGTTTTATTTTGTAGCATATAACGGATTTAGAAGATGATTTAAATGACGACTTAAATCGCTACTTATCCGCAGGAGTGCTAAATCGCTCTAAATCGCTTTAGTTACTTGCGTTAACCACGCGAGTTCATCACCGGACATCAGCGGCGAAAGTGTATTAAACACTTGCTGATGGTAAGCATTGAACCAGTCGATTTCCCCTTGCGTTAGCAAGCTCTTATCGATTAGGCGGGCATCCATAGGGATCATAGTCAGTGCATCGAACTCATACATCTCACGCTCAGCGCCTTTCAGTGCTTCACAGTGTTGCACTACGACTAAGTTTTCTAAGCGAATGCCAAAACTCTCAGCGCGGTAGTAACCCGGCTCGTTGGAAAGCACCATACCGGGCATCAGTGCGATACCGTTGACATTTTTACCTATGCGCTGCGGACCTTCGTGCACACTTAAAAAGTGACCCACGCCATGGCCAGTGCCGTGGTCGTAATCAAAGCCATGTTGCCATAAATACTGGCGGGCGAATGCATCGAGTTGCTGGCCTGAAGTGCCTTTAGGGAAGCGAGCTTGGTCTAGCGCGATATGGCCTTTTAGCACTAGCGTGACCATTTTTTTATGTTCATCAGTGACTTTGCCAATCGCAATAGTACGGGTCACATCTGTGGTGCCATCGATATATTGCGCGCCAGAATCCACTAAGTAGATGCTGTCCATCGTCATCATCGCTGGTGTGCCATTGTTGTGATTGTAATGGCACATGGCGGCATTGGGGCCGGCTGCAGAAATGGTGTCGAAACTTGGCTCGCGATAGCGCTCATCTTGCAGGCGGAAGCTCTCTAATTTATCGGCAAGTGTGGCTTCATCGTGCATACGCTTGGCGGCGACTTCGGCATCTAACCATGCAAGGAAGCGGCTCACAGCAACGCCATCACGAATGTGACAAGCGCGCATTCCGGCAAGTTCTGAGGGATTTTTCTGCGCTTTAGGCAAAGAAACGGGATCAATGCCAGCAATCAATTTAGCACCCGCTTCACGGGCGAGGTTTTGTGCCCAAGCGTTAGCTGAGTTTGGATCGGCAAGCAGTTTAACGCCTGATAAACTCGCCAGCGTATCGGCGAGGGACGCTTCACTTTTAAAGCTAACGCCTGCACCGACATGCTCCTCAATGCCGTCAGGGAGTTTGCTTAAATCGGTAAACAGCTGCATATCGCCATTAGCATGAAGCAGGGCACTGCCGAGCACGACAGGCAGACGCGGAATATCGTTACCGCGAATGTTTAATAGCCAGCAGAAAGAATCTAACGCGGCAATCAAAGCAACGTCCCCACCGGCTTTTTTCATTAAGGCGCCAATTTCAGTACGTTTTTGCAGACTGGTTTTACCGGCACTCTCGTTACTGAATAACGTGATTGGCGCACTTGATGGTGCGGGGCGATCCTGCCAATGCAAATCGATAGGATTTTGCTCAACCGCCACTAATTCAATTTGGGCTTTGCTTAAGGTTGCTTTGGCATTTTCATACCAAGCTAAAGTATGTAAGCGTGCATCGAAGCCAACGCGAGATCCCGCTGGCAGCGTGTCACATAACCATTCAATTTGTGGTGTATCGGTCAGGCTTTCATAGCTGAAAAGTGCGGCATCCACTTGCAGACGAACTTGAACCGTATAACGGCCGTCGGTAAAGATAGCGGCTTTATCTTTCAATACGATAGCCATACCTGCCGAGCCAGTGAAGTTGGTTGCCCAGTACAAACGTTCGTTATGTTCTGGCACATATTCGCCCAGATACTCGTCGGCGCGGGGAATGATAAAAGCATCGAGATTGGCGGAAGATAATTCGCTGCGAATGGCACCGAGGCGGCTGGCGATAGAATGTGACATATGGGCTCCAAGTGAGACTGGCACGCTGTGCGAGTCGGTAGGCAAAGCTTGCCTAAGGATAAGTAGGTCTATGTTGATTTGAGTTCTAACCAGCTCGGATTATCGCAAGCCTAACGCGCGAGATGCAAGCGGAGCGAATAAAGGATTTTGTATACAATCGTGAATTTGTGCTGACGGTGATGAGCAAGCTAAGTGTTTTACCCTTAATTTATTTGTGTGATTCTTAGCATAAAACCTGAGTAAAACAAAATGTCAGTCATATTTTTTGTAGACTTGTTCCTTACAAATTAGCGACTTAAGTTTTATTCAATCGCTAACATTTGGACCCTATGCTAACATTTGCCATCTCCGCTCGGGGTCAGAGTGGGGCGCATGTATCAGTGGAGTAAGCGATGCAAATACTAACAATAGATGTGGGCGGTACGACAGCCCTGTTCGAACTTCAGCTCGCGGGACATACAGAACAATATAAAATCCCCACAGGCGAAGGTTTTAAAATTGAAGAGTTAAATAATCAAATCGCTGCACTTGAACGCGATTACGATTTACAGCATTACCAATTAGCGATTGGCGTACCAGGACTCGTACAAAATAATCGTTTGGTTGCCTGTAAATCGTTACCCGGACTCAATGGTTTGAGTTTTGACACAGTGAAAACTCAAGGCGAGCTTAAGTTTATTTGCAACGATATGGATGCGGGTATGCAAGCCACGTGCGATGCCAAATATGCCTGTGAGTTGTTGGTCATGTGCGGCACTGGGATAGGGATGTCGATTGCGTTTAATGGGCAAGCTTTTACTGGAGCGACAGGGGTGGCAGGGGAGTTGGGCCATTGCCGCGTGATGACAGAATCAGGCGAATTTAGTTTAGAACAACTCGCCAGTGGCGATTCTGTACGCAGCCGTAACATCACCACTCAGGATGATTTATACCGTGCGGGCAGTTACCTTGGTATGGGGCTGGCGTGGACAGTAAATTTATTTAATCCCAATCGGATTTGGCTCGCGGGTAACATGATGAACAGTGCTCCTTACTACAAAGGCTGCCTCGAAAGCTTAAAGCAAATGGCATTGAGCGCGCCCTTAGCTGAGATGAAAATCAACCGCGTCGATGATATGGAAACCTTAGTGTGCCGAGGTTTATCTGTGATGCTCGCAAGGGATTATCCTCGCGCATAAAGATCATAGATGTTGTTCGCTTCTGGTTTTGAACTATTAGATTACAGTGGCTTAGTCCTAGCAATTTAAGCAGTATTAGCAGCATAAATAGTGAAATTGATAACAGGACAGGTGATGCCTTTGGCTTATCGTGTCCTGTTTTTTATGGCTAAAATAGTCAGCAAATCATTAATTATCAAAGTAAATATTAGAAATAGTTGAACTGTATTTAATTGCTTTCTTATCAGACCACTACCTTAGTTGATAATATTTTGTTGCATTTTTATTGCGCTTACGTCTATGCTGATTATCGCGATGACAACGTTGTCATTGCGTGTAAAAGGCAAACCAGTTGAAAAACTGGGACGCAAAGCCTCCGGTCTAAGGGTTCGTCTGTACCTATGATAGCGGGGATACCACAGGTTTTTCTTCGTGCAATTGTCTGTCGTGTTGCATGGTCTTAAGAGAGTGTTGTTTCCTGTCTACGCTTTGTTTGCCTTATTGATTCATATAAAAATTCAATAGGGATATCTCATGTTCAAGACTCAAATTTCAACATCAGCCTTGCTGGTGGCATCGGCGCTGGCATCTACCGTGAGTGTCAGTGCATTTGCCGCAGCGCCCGGCAAACCGACTATAGGTTGGGGCGAAACCAAGTTCGCTATTATCGAAGTTAATCAAGCCGCTACGGCTTACAATCAGTTGGTGACCATTAAAGATGCTGCCGACGTGTCCGTCAGCTGGAACCTTTGGAGTGGTGATGTGGGCAATAAAGCCCAAGTGCTGCTCAACGGTAATGTCGCTTGGGAGGGCCCCTCTGGCGCTTCGGGCACCGCTAACTTTAAGGTGAACAAAGGCGGCCGTTATCAGATGCAAGTGCAACTGTGTAACAGCGATGGTTGTACGGCGAGCGATGCCAAAGAAATCCTCGTGGCCGATACCGATGGCAGCCATTTAGTGCCACTCAATGCTCCGCTTAAAGAAAACAATCGTCCATACGATAACAGGTCGGGCAAAGTGGTCGGCAGTTACTTTGTAGAATGGGGTGTGTACGGCCGTAAGTTCCCAGTCGATAAGATCCCAGCACAAAATTTAACTCATATTTTATATGGCTTTACCCCTATTTGTGGTGGTGATGGCATTAACGATAGCTTGAAAGAAATCGACGGCAGTTTCCAAGCGTTGCAACGTGCCTGTAGTGGCCGTGAAGATTTTAAAGTCGCTATCCATGATCCTTGGGCGGCGGTCCAAATGCCACAGGCGGGCGTGAGTGACTACTCCGATCCCTACAAAGGTAACTTCGGTCAATTGATGGCGCTTAAGCAAGCCCATCCTGATCTAAAGATTTTACCTTCGGTTGGTGGCTGGACGTTATCTGATCCCTTCTTCTACTTTGGCGATAAAACTAAGCGCGATACCTTTGTCGCATCGGTGAAGGAATTCCTGCAAACGTGGAAGTTCTTTGATGGTGTCGACATTGATTGGGAATATCCAGGTGGTGGCGGTGCGAATCCAAACTTAGGTAATGCCAATGACGGTGAAACCTATGTGACCCTGATGCGTGAACTGCGCGCCATGCTCGACGAGTTAAGTGCTGAGACGGGTCGTACCTATGAACTGACTTCCGCAATTGGTATCGATGCTCAAAAAATGGCAAAGGTCGATTATCAGGCCGCTCAGCAGTACATGGATTACATCTTCTTGATGAGTTACGACTTCAATGGCGGTTGGACGAACACTGAACTCGGTCATCAAACCAATCTTTATGAGGCGAGTTGGGATCCTGATACCCGCTACACCACAGACAAGGGTATTAAAGCTCTGTTAACTCAAGGTGTTACCCCAGGAAAAATTGTGGTTGGTGCCGCTATGTACGGCCGCGGCTGGACAGGCGTGAATGGCTACACGGGCAATAACCCATTCACAGGGACAGCGACGGGCAAAGTGAAAGGCACATGGGAAGATGGCGTGGTGGATTATCGCCAGATAGTGAACGAGTACATGGGGAGCGGTTGGACTTACAGCTATGACGAAACGGCCGAGGCGCCATCATTGTTCAAGGCATCTACGGGAGATTTAATCACTTTCGATGATGCGCGTTCCGTTAAAGCCAAGGGCCAATATGTGCTTGCCAATCAGCTAGGTGGTTTATTTGCATGGGAAATTGATGCCGATAACGGCGATATTCTAAATGCGATGCACGAAGGTTTAGGTCATGGCGAAGGAACTACGCCACCGGTGAATAAAGCGCCGATTGCCAATGCAGGTGCGGATGTGAATGTCACAGGTCCCGCCGATGTGGTGCTCAATGGTGGCGGATCGCGCGATCCTGAAAATGAGGCGCTGACGTATCTTTGGACTCAAGTGTCTGGCCCAACGATTGCCATCGCAAACGCCGATATGGCGAATGCGGCGATTCAATTGGCTGCAACGCAAACTGATGTTGCCTATAGTTTTAGCCTCAAAGTGACTGATCCAGAAGGGCTATCTGCCACAGATTCAGTGACAGTGACCAATAAGGTGGATACTCCGAACCAAGCTCCCGTGGTGAGTGTAGCTGCCACTGCCACAGTGGAAGCGGGTAAAACTGTTAGCATAGTGGCGAGTGCCTCTGATGCCGACGGTGATGCCTTAACTTATGCTTGGACTGTGCCCGCTGGCGTGTCGGCAACCGGACAAAATAGTGCCACCTTAGTGGTCACTGGGCCTAATGTCATCGAAGCGACCAGCTATGGTTTGAGCGTGCTGGTTTCCGATGGTGCCTTAGATGCGAGCGCATCGACGAATCTGACCGTGACGCCAAAAGTAATCGGTGGTGGTTGTGATGCTACCGATCCTAATGCCGGTAACTATCCTGCTTGGCAAGCCAGTGTGGTGTACAACACGGGCGATACTGTGAGTCACAGTCAGTTGGTATGGAAAGCCAAGTACTGGACGCAGGGCAATACGCCATCTCGCACCGCTGATCAATGGCAGCTACTCAGCCAAGTTGATCTCGGTTGGGATGCGGGTGTGGTGTACAACGGCGGTCAAACTACCAGCTATAACGGTCGTTTATGGAAGGCGAGTTACTGGACTAAAGGTGATGTACCTGGCGTTGCGGCGGTGTGGGTTGATATTGGCGCTGCAAGCTGTCCTTAATCATCCAACATACTAATATTATTTGAGTTATAGAGACAAAAGCCCTGCGATAATGCAGGGCTTTTTATTATGCGATTAGGCTCATTGCAGACAGATTTAATCAATCTTAAGCAGTTCTACATCAAAAATGAGCACTGAACCACCGCCAATCTTGCCCGTGCTGCTGTTGCCGTAGGCGAGTTCACTCGGGATAAAGAAACGCACTTTATCGCCAACGACCATAAGTTGTACGCCCTCGGTCCAACCTTTAATCACCCGATTAAGCGGAAATGCGATAGGCTCGCCGCGATCAACCGAACTATCAAACACAGTACCGTCGATCAAAGTGCCATGGTAATGCACTGTCACTGTATCGCTGGCTTTAGGATGAACTGTGCCATCGCCTTGAGTTAACACTTGATATTGCAAACCCGAAGCTGTGGTGATAACACCTTCTTTAGTTTTGTTTTGCGTTAAAAATTCATTGCCTAAACGGATATTCTCTTGGGCGGCTTTTTGGCCGTTCATCGAGGTAAAGAAGTAAAAAATCACCCCAGCAATCACAGCAACGGCAAGTAACATTTTCATATAAAGAGCACCTTAGTTAATTTTCGCCATATTATCAGTTTTTTAGCTTGAGATGCTATTGGCACTCGCACCTGCATTGAGGGGGATATCTGTTGCTACCACTTCAAGGCGTTAAAAATCCCCTCAAGACTTTATCCCGCTTTAGAGATCGCTTAATCTGTTGGCTTAATACTCAATAAAAATTCAATAAAAACAGATAAAAACTAGAATTTAGATAATAAACAAGGAAAGTCTATGTTAAACAAAGCGGCAAAACCTTTGGTCAAACTCGTCGACCGATATCTACCCGATCCCTATATTTTCGTCCTTTTACTCACCTTAGTGGTGTTAATTGCAGCTGTGGTCGCAGAACACAAAACTCCGCTGGAAGTCATCAATTATTGGGGCGATGGCTTTTGGACCTTGCTGAGTTTTTCGATGCAGATGCTGTTAGTGCTGGTGGCGGGATTCATGCTGGCAAGCTCGCCGCCGATTAAAAAGCTGCTCGATGCGATTGCAGGATTCGCTAAATCGGCACCGCAAGCCATTATTTTAGTGACCTTGGTCTCACTGGCCGCCAGTTGGATTAACTGGGGATTCGGGCTAGTGGTGGGCGCGTTATTTGCCAAAGCCTTAGCGCGTAAAGTGAAAGTGGATTATCGGCTGCTGGTCGCCAGCGCCTATTCTGGCTTTGTGGTTTGGCATGGTGGGCTTGCGGGTTCTATCCCATTAACCATAGCAACGGCGGGGCATTTCTCTGAAGCACAAATTGGCATTATCCCCACCAGTGAAACCATTTTCGCGAGCTTTAACTTACTGTTAGTGGCGATTCTTTTTGTGGTCATGCCATTAGTGAATCGCTTTATGCTGCCTGAAGACAAGGACAGCATTTATGTCGACCCAAGTGCCCTTGACGACAAAGGCAGCGACCCCGCAGCTTCGGCGCTGGAGTTTACCCCTGCCAATGTGAGCGAGTGTCAGCTTGAAAGCCGACCTGCGGATAAGCTTGAAAATAGCCGCTTACTCGGCTGGAGCGTCGGTGGCGCTGGGCTTGTGTACTTAGGCTATTACTTTTGGGTACAGGGCGGCAGCTTAAACCTTAACTTAGTGAACTTCTTATTCTTGTTTCTCGCCATCCTCTTACATCAAACGCCACGCAGTTTATTAACCAGCTTGAATGAGGCCATTAAGGGCGGCGCAGGGATTGTGATCCAATTCCCTTTCTATGCGGGCATTATGGCGGTGATGGTGCAGTCGGGTTTAGCCCAAAGTATTTCGGAAGGTTTTGTGGCCATAGCCAGTGCCGAGAGCCTGCCATTTTGGAGCTTTATCAGTGCAGGAATTGTGAATATTTTTGTGCCATCGGGAGGGGGGCAATGGGCCGTGCAGGCGCCGATTATGTTACCCGCTGCCGAAGCCTTGGGCGCCGATGTTGCTCGGGTAGCTATGGCCGTAGCTTGGGGTGATGCCTGGACTAACCTTATTCAACCTTTCTGGGCACTGCCCGTGCTGGCAATTGCGGGCTTAAAAGCGCGGGATATTATGGGATTTTGTTTAATGCAGTTGATGATCACAGGCGTGATTATCAGTATCGCGTTGAGCTGGTTTTAAAGATAATAAACAGTGCAAAACTAAACAGGGTAATTCTATGATTACCCTGTTTTTTAGTTAAGGTTTCAATGATATTAATCGCTTGAACCATTTACTTTTTTTGTTGCTTCATCAGCAGTGATTTGACCAAATAGAGCTGACATCATATAGCTAATACGATTCGCAGCATTACCAAACTTACTCGGGTTCGCAGTATAGGGTACTTGAAACTTAACACTGCCAACTCTTTGGCCATTCTGAAATGCGTTAATTTCAGCGCTTTTTAAATATAATGCCAAGTCCCAAGTCCAATTGCCTTCATATTCTAATGTGAGTTTATTTAAATCATGTTTAGAATCATCAGGCTGCACTGTGTAGGTGTAATTATTTGCTTTTAGCCATGTCTCCATTGTTTCTTGGAAGCCGTCACGTGTTTCTTTATCTTTAATAATGACTATTTCTACATTGTTAGTATTTGTTTCTATTGGTTTTGCTGTATAGCGAGGTGCGGCACAACCCGATAGTATTGCAACACCCAAAACTGCAACTAAAAATTTTTTCATAATTTAACCTTTTGTTTTTGTATTAAAATAAGTTAAAGCGTTTTAGTGACAAACTTTAGATTTTCATAGAATCCATAGCTTGCTAGATAAACATATCTACGGCGCCGGTTTTTATGCCATAACCCAGCACGGCTAAGTTAGCGACAACGGTTAGCCAGAAGACGTTTCTAAATGAGGCTTTAACTGACTTGTGCCTTAACACGTTTTGGGCAAACAGGGCGCCGGGCCAACCACCCACGAGGGCGAGCAGATGCAAAGTGCTTTCTTTCGTGCGCCATTTACCGCGTTTTGCGGCGGATTTATCGATAGCGTAGGCGATAAAGGTTAGCAGGCTCAGTGTGAGGTACATGCCCGCAATGCCGTAGGGCAGCATATGTTGCTGCGCTGCGCCGATTAAACCAGCAAGAAAAATCACCACCAATAACAGCGGCATAAGGCTTGAGCCTGAAGTGGCTGCATTGGATTTTTGAGTACGGCTACTTTGGGCTCGATTGTTTGTTTGGGCACGATTGTTTGAAGTGCGACTGTTCTGAGCACGACTGCTTTGTGGTCGATTCTTTTGAGCACGATTAGTTTGAGGTGAAGCGCTGTTGCCCGTTTTGGCTGGTTTTGAATTCGTCATTATCTGGTATCAATCTCGTGTCAGTGTTTTTAAGCTTGCTAGCGTTCTTGTGATGCAGCGTATTTTTTAAACGCGAGGTGGCGCCAAAGTTTTTCCAATGGCCCTTGCTTGAAATAGCGTAAGTACAGGCTGGCTAACAGTAATTGCACTACTGAATAAACCAGTGCCATGGCCATGTATCCCCATCTGTCTAGACTCAATAGCAATTCTGGAGCTAAGTGCCTAAACACTAACACGCCAACGATGGATTGCAGAATATAGAGACTAAAAGCAAGCTTGCCAACATTTTGCAATGGAGTCAGTCTATTAGGATTGTTCTGGCAAATTTTAACCATAATATGAATGTAAATCAGCGCCATTGGAATAGCGCTTAGCATGATCAACACATCTGAAAACGTCACTAGAATAGGATTATTGCTAAAGTCTAAACCGATATCGAGTAGCGATACCGTCACACTGGCGAGCACTAATTTCAGCAGTTGTGGCTTGCTAAACCCCCGCTCAAAAGTTCCCTGTTGATACAAGGCCATGCCGAGCAACATTAAGCCCGCCGTAAACCACATTATGGTAAAAGGGATCACCAACGCCATATAACCCACTTGTATCAAATGCAGGAACAATTGGTCGGCATAGCTTGAGGTCCATGCTCCGTATTGCTCTGCAAATAGACTCGATTCTCGAGTGAAAGGTTCATCGCTGCCCGTAAAGCTAATCAGCGTGATGATCACTAAGGCGCTTAAAATAAAAATATTCGCTTTGCGCTTAAGGGCTTCAATACTTAAATCTTTGTAACACAAAGCTAAAAATCCGCTTATCCCATAGGTTAATAAAATATCACCTGGCCAGATAATGATGCCGTGGAGTAAGCCAAACACCATTAGCCATTTCAAACGTGAGCGCAGTAAAGGATAAGCTTCTAGACCTTTGGCGCTAAATCGCTGATATTGAATAAAAAGCCCGACGCCAAACAAGATGGAAAACAGACTGATAAAGCGCGCCTCGATGAAAAAGTTACTGAACACTTTGATTATGTGATCCGACATCGGCGGCGTTTCGTGGGGCGCATAGCCAAAAAAAGTAATGCCCATAAAATAGATATTCATAAAAAATATCCCCAACACGGCTAAGCCGCGAATGGCATCGAGATTGGCATTACGCTGTGCAGGAATCGTCATGACGACTGGCTGCGTGGAGTCTGTTCTTGACCAAGGGTCTTTAGGTAAGTTGGCTGGCACGTTAGCTGAGTTCCTTTCGCTAGTAAGCATGTTCCACTTTTCACTGGGATTTGGGAGGGCTAGCCTAGCAGGCGCTAGCCCCCAATGAAATACAGCCAATACAAAAAGTGAAATACAAAAAAGATAGCAAGTGAAATATAGAAAGTGACTGAGAAGAGTGAAGATCCACTACTCGCCGATATCTTCGTTCCAGAGTGTGGGATGGCTAGCGATAAAGTCGTGCATCAGTTGTTTGCACTCGGCGTTATCGACCACAGTGACATCCACACCGCGGGATTTAACATAGGCTTCTGGTCCTTGGAAGGTGGTGTTTTCACCGACGATGACTTTAGGTATGCCATAAAGTAATACCGCGCCGCTGCACATGTCACAGGGCGATAGGGTGGAATACAAGGTCGCTCTTTGATACTCGGCGGCGCTAAATCGGCCGGCATTTTCGAGGCAATCCATTTCGGCATGCAGTACTGAACTGCCTTTTTGTACCCGTTTATTGTGGCCGCGCCCGACGATTTTGCCATCTATCACTAATACTGAACCAATGGGGATACCGCCCTCGGCGAGTCCTTGTTTGGCCTCTTCAATGGCTGCCGCTAAAAATTCATCCATCTTGATATCCTTAAAATATGAACCCTGAATATTAAACTCAGCATAGCACTCGTTTGATGGACAATCTAAATGGTTTTGATTTGTTGCTTTAATAAGTCCCTCAGGCTATCGAGAATTGGCTGCGAAGCTATTTCTGGTCGATAAATCAGGCAGATATCGGCGGGGATGGTTTGTTTTAATTTAATAAACTTTACCCTAGGCCAAGGTTGTGAAGCATAACTTTGCGGCACTATGGATACCCTATTATCGCCAGCGATGATGGCCATCAAGCTATTGGGCTCGACCATTTCCTGTACTAATTTCGGCATAAATCCTGCGGCCTGACAGCTGGCGATAATCAAATCGCTAGAGGCGGAGTTGGCACGGCTGAGTAAGGTGAAGGGCTCATCTTTGAGTTCACTCAAGTCGATGCTTTTACGTCTGGCTAAGGGATGTTTATTTGCCAGCGCTAACACCATAGGTTCGCTGGTGATGGTTTCGGCGATGAGGTTCGGCAGATTTAAGGTGTCGGCGTAGCGCACTAGGCCAAAATCGATTTCTTGATGCGCTAAGGCGACTTTTTGAGTTTCAGGTGATAACTCTTGAAAGATCAGCTCATTTTCAGGGCATTGCTTGCGAAAGCTTTTCAGTATGTCACCAAATCCCATCCAAAAAAGCGAGCTCATGATACCAATTCGAATATGGTTTCTATCGAGTCGCCCAAGCTGAGCCACTTGCTCCAATGAGGTATTCACCAGCTCGAATATTTGCTCGCACTTTTCTCTTAACAATTGGCCGTAGGGTGTGAGCTCCACTTGTCGAGTGCTGCGGGTGAACAGCTCAACGCCAAGGAGCGATTCCAACTCTTTGATTTGTGCGCTCAGCGGAGATTTCGATAGATGCAGTTGCTCGGCAGCAGCGGTAAAGTTTTTCACTTCAGCCACTCGATGAAAATACCGCAGCATCTTCAAGGTGACGAGTTCTGGTGCGTTTATCTTGCTCATCTCAGGCTCACTGCTTTTTAGTTATTGTCCTTTTTATCAGCACAATAGTGCGATTAATCGCGATTATTTGCAACCCCAAGCCCGCTTATACTATGGGTCGTTTACTCTTTCATTCCTTTGCTATGAGGTACCTTGTATGAGTCATGATCCTGTTATTAATGCCCTTGCGACGATTCGAGCCCGTAAACCGAATTTCTCTCCCCGCGCTGCTATGATTTTGGGCTCAGGGCTTGGCGCGTTTGCCGATAATTTAGATAACAAAGTGGTGATTCCCTATGAAGATTTAGATGGCTTTCCCGTGAGTACCGTCGTCGGTCACTCGGGAGAGCTGGTGCTCGGCAGCTTACATGGCGTAGATATAGTGTGCATGAAAGGCCGCGGGCATTTTTACGAGCACCAAAGCATGAAAGTGATGACGACGCCGGTACGTACTTTCAAACGCTTAGGGTGTGAATTGTTACTGGTGACTAACGCTGCGGGGTCATTACGACCAGAGCGGATCGGCGTGGGTTCATTAGTGATTTTCAGCGATCACATTAACACTATGCCGGGTACGCCCATGACGGGCGCAAATGATGATAGTTACGGTCCACGCTTTTTTAGCCTAGCCAATGCTTATGATAAAGACCTGAGAGCAGAAGCCTTAAGTGTCGCAAAAGCGGCTGGGATTGCAGTGAATCAAGGGGTATTTGTGTCTTACTCTGGCCCGTGTTTTGAAACCGCGGCTGAAATCCGCATGATGCAAATCATCGGTGGCGATGTAGTGGGAATGTCTGTGGTGCCAGAGGTGATTTCGGCGGCGCATTGTGGTTTGCCCGTCTTGGCTGTGTGTGCCATTACCAATATGGCCGAAGGATTGGGGGATGTGCAGTTATCCCATGAACAAACCTTAACATGTGCCAAGCTTGCCGAAGCCGACTTTATCCGTTTGATTGAGCGTTTTACCGCCAGTCATTTTGCTTAACATCTTGTTTAACTGGGCTGCTATATAGGGTAGTGCTGCGATAAAGGGCTGCTATTTTAAAAGCTCGTATTTAACAGGTCGAACTAAGCTCTCGTATTTAAGAGCTCATATTGAAGAGTTCGGATTTAAAAATCCGCACTTAAAAATCCTTACTTAAAAGTGAGCGAGCAAGGCGCCGTGCAATTGCGCTAACCGAGTTTTTTAACGAAATACGGCTGAAGGCTAAAAAAGTAAAAGGGAGCTTAGCTCCCTTTTTAGATGCTGACATTAAGCACAGCGCTCGTGTAAAACGCTTATTTCTGTGGTTTTTCTGAAATCCACAACTTGATATGTCCTTTCACCACAACCACACCTTGGGTGTCGTAGGCGGTAACGGGGACGAGCATATCGCCGGGAGTCCATTGTTCTGGCGTCACTTCGGCGATACACAAAATATCGCTGCCGGCTTTAGCGGTATAATCCAAACTCATGCCCTTAGGGATCCAACGTAAATGCTTTGGAATTGAGGCTTCGGCCATCACGCCCATGGCCATTTCTAGGCCGTTACAAATCGCAATCACATGCACAGTTTTTATATGATTATGAACGGCATGGCGTTTTTTAATTAAACAGGCGCAATGATTAAGGCGTAATTCAGTGATCAGTGGTTTGATGGTGCCGAAATAGGGCGCCATGCGTGAAACCATGATTGAAAACAGTTTTTGGCCGAAGGGATAACGGCGCGTCTTATGGTAGAGCGCGAGCACTTTATTTGGTTTTTGTTCTGCAGTGCTAGAAGAGTCTGTCTGGC
The DNA here is from genome assembly GCF_031932065.1 of Shewanella scandinavica. Taxonomy (NCBI): domain Bacteria; kingdom Pseudomonadati; phylum Pseudomonadota; class Gammaproteobacteria; order Alteromonadales; family Shewanellaceae; genus Shewanella; species Shewanella scandinavica. Next base: position 26,214 of record NZ_JAUOES010000009.1, on the reverse strand, counting down.
TCATGGTCATCCTTAATAATGATGCAAAAGGGTATTGTTATCTTGAGCCTGTTCCAAGTTGAGCTTGGACTGCTCTGGTCGGATGAGTGTAACATTAGGATAACAAGAAATACCAGTCGGCTCAATTAAGCAAACTTCATTTCGCGGTTTTTAGTGTAACACCGTATAATTGCGGCCAATTTGTCGTTTAGCGGCAATGGTATATTGATTTAACTACAAGGACTCACAGTGAAATATTTGCTGACGTATTTTAAGGGAATGGCCATGGGCGCTGCCGATGTCGTGCCAGGCGTTTCGGGCGGCACCATAGCGTTTATTACCGGTATTCTCGATACCTTGCTCGACAGTGTAAAACGCATCAATCCTTCCCTTTGGGGCGTGATTAAGTCGCAGGGCATAAAAGGGGCATTTGCCCATATTAATGGTGGTTTTTTAGTGAGTCTGCTGGCGGGGATCCTGACCAGTATTTTTACCTTTGCTAAGCTGATCTCTTGGTTACTGGCGACGCATCCGATCCCGATTTGGTCGTTCTTTTTTGGGCTTATTATTATCTCTGTTGTGCATATGCTTAAGCAAGTGAGTGGTTTCACTGTTGCACGATTAGGTTTATTTGCCTTAGGTGTGCTGGCCGCATGGGCGATAACTGTGTTAAATCCGGTCGCGGTAGAAGCCAGTTACATTAATATCTTCTTCGGTGGCGCGATTGCGATTTGTGCCATGGTATTGCCGGGGATTTCAGGCAGTTTTATCTTATTATTACTGGGTTTATATCCCGTGGTTTTAGCCGCGGCAAAAAATATTCAGCTGGATATTTTGGCCTGTTTCGCCGTTGGCGCTGTGATGGGATTACTGACATTCAGTCATCTATTGTCGGCACTGCTGCGTAAGCACCACGATGCCACTATCGTGTTTCTAACCGGATTAATGTTAGGCACCTTAGGTAAAATTTGGCCATGGAAAGAAACCTTAACTTGGCGGACTAACTCCCACGGTGAGCAAGTGCCTTTGCTGGAGCAAAATATTTCGCCGCTTAATTTTGAGCAAGTGACGGGCCAACCTTCGCAACTCGCCTTTGCGATTGTGTGTATGCTGGCAGCGATTGCACTGGTATGGGGTTTAGAGAAAGTGGGTAAAAGGGATTAATCCTTTATTTAATACCCTTGATATAACGTTTCCCCTATCAAAGCAGCGAGCCTTCGCTGCTTTGTTGTTTTCGCCCCAAAGGCAACAGATATTTAATTTTCATGGTTTTTTTGTACAATACTTAGCCTTTACAGAGGTGTGGCTTTGGTTGAAGGCACCTGTATAAATTCAGTATGAGTTTGTCGTTACGATAAGGATGTTTTGTGAATAAGAATACCGTTTCATGGGCGGGCGCCGCGCTCGCTTTCTTCGCGTTAACCCATGTGATTACCAATAGTATCAATAAGCAAGATGTCGGGCTCTCACCTGAGCAACGCACGCAGATGGAAAACACCTTGCAGCAGTATGGGCCCAAGGGCAAGGCATCTCAATATGGCCAATATGCTCAAGCCGATAATACCAATCTCACAACTGACAACTCCCTCAAGAATGTCCGGCATATCTACAGTAATAAAGGTGCTTTTGCGGCACTTAGGCTAGATGGCAGCGTGGTGACATGGGGCGATCGTCAGTGCGGTGGCGACCATAGCGCCGTGGCGGCTGAATTAGTCAATGTAAAAAGCATTTTTGCTTCGACAAATGGGTGTGGTTTTGCGGCATTAACCCAAGACCATCGACTGGTGATTTGGGATATGGGGGATGCACCAGCATTACTTAAAGATAAATTCACGCAAGTGGCAGATTTTGTAATGCGTGATGATCTGTTTGCCGCCATAAAACGAGATGGCAGCGTCATCAGTTGGTCTATCGTGGATGGGTCTTTGGATGAATTAAATCACGGAATTTATTCAGCGCCAGCGTTGAAGAATGTGCAGAGTGTGAGTATCAATGATGCAGCATTTGCTGCGTTACTACAGGATGGCACTGTGGTGACCTGGGGTTCGGCCTATCACGGTGGTAATAGTCAACACCTTGCCGCAAAACTTAAGAATATTAAAGCTGTTTATGCGGCGCCAAGTGCCTTTACTGCCGTGACTCAAAACGGGGAGCTAATGTCTTGGGGGAGCGTCAATGATGGTCAAGAAAGCCAAAGACAACTGGCTAGACTCAGTGAGTTTACGGCAGTTACCAAAGTTGTTCATTCAGTATTTGGTTTTACTGCATTAATGGCTGATGGAAGAGTCTATGCGTGGGGTGAAGGTTTTTTGCCAGAGAGTCGTGTACTTTTTCCGTTAGCCTTAGCGAACTCGCCTGCTAATAGCCAAGAAAAAGTCATTGATATTGTAGCTAATGATGGCGCTTATGCTACGTTAAAAGCGAATGGCGATGTTGTAGTTTGGGGTCATAAACGCCATGGCGGTAATGCTTCGGCCGTGCAAAATAAGTTACAACATGTACGCGTACTATATGCGATAGATACGGGGTTTGTTGCGCTGCGAGAGGATGGCACATCAATAGGTTGGCAAGGAGCAGAGGATTTAAGTGGTGAACCTATGATGCAAGAGATTACCGATGTAGTTCAAGTGGTTACGTTAAATCAGAGTTATGCTGCGTTGAAAGCGGATGGCACTGTAGTAGAGGATAGCGCGGGACCTAAGCTTGGTGTCTCTGAGGTTATCGAGCTTATCCCAAGTGTTATGGGATTTACCGCTAAGCGACGTGATGGGAGCCTTTCTGTTTGGCAATTTGGCGGGCTGAGTTGGCATGCTAAAAAACAAGATATTGATCTAACCGATGTCATTGAGGTGCGTGGCAACATATCAAACATGATAGCGCTCACTTCTGATGGTAAAGTTTTGACTTGGGATCTGTTAGGGAGTGGCGGTGAAGCTGATGCTGATATGTCATATTAAAACGAGGCTGGAATATTTCATTTCAGCCCGTTGATTCAATCATGCACGCAATTAAGCTTGATTGGCTTTGATTTCCCGCAGATAGCGATAAATCGAATGTACCGAAATTCCTAAACGAGTCGCGGCCACTTGGGCGCTGTCTTTGAGCTCAAAAATACCTAACTCATGCAATTGATTGACGATTTCACGGCTCTTCTGTGAGGGTGAAATCCCAGGGTTGGAGCGCACTTCATGGTTGATACTGTCAATAGTGCTATGGAGCGCTTCATCGATATTGCGGGCAAATATCTCTGGTGAGCTGGTTACTTCAGTGCTGAAGAGATTATCCGGCATCATAGTGCGCAGTACAGATTGCAGCGGCGCATCCATGTCGCTGTTAATGCACAGCAAACCTATGGGCTGATTTTTACTGTTGCGGATAACTGTAGTGATCGATCTTAGCGTCTTACCATTGGCGCATTTAGTTAAGTAAGAGTTAGAAATATCCTGACCTGTCTTGAGTTTAAGCAAGGCAAGGTTGGTTATCGGCGCACCCACTTCTCGACCTGTGACATGGCCATTGGCAATTTTGACCACAGACGGATGTTTCGCATCTAGGCTGTGCAATACCACTTCTGTGTGCTGACCATACATAGCTGCGATGCCATCGACGATATTTTCGACCGATTTCAGAATATCCAGATCACTTTGCGTTAAATCTTGCAGTTTCACAATTTCAACCTTTGGTTATTAACCCGCCATTATTCAGCGGGTTAAAATCATTATGCCGACATAATATCGATAATAGTGACATCTGTGGATGACATGCCATTGAGGATCATTTTGCCAATGTTTTTAATGGTTTTTTCAACATCGGTAGCAATAATACCTTGGCCGGAGACATTGTGACTACTGAGTGCCATCAAAAATGAGCGTACGGCCGCACTGGAGGACGTGCTGACCTTCATGGCGCAGGAAGCTTTAGCACCGTCACACACCATGCCCGAGCTGTCACTGATCACGTTTTGAATCGCGAAACAGGATTGTTCGAACGAACCTCCCGCCAAATACACCATGGCCATAGACGCGGCGGCGCTGGTGACTGTATTGCCACAAAATGCCGACAGCGGTGGGTAATGGGACTTGATATAAATCGCCCCGAGATGGCTCATGATCAAGGCGCGGGCTAGCTGTTCTTCCGAAACCTTGTAACATTGCGCCGTTAATACCACGGGAATGGTCGCGGCGATGCCTTGGTTGCCACTGCCAAGATTACTCATGGCGGGCAAATTAGCACCGCCCATGCGCGCATCTGAGGCTGCAGCCGTTAACATGACGATTTTATTGAGTAAATCTTCACCAATAATGCCGGCGGCTATGCCGCTTTTCATGGTGCGGCCGACTTCGAGTCCATAGGGATTGGCCATGCCTTCATCGGATAACTTGCCGTTTAACTCAGAGGCCTCGAGGATGAACTTGATCTCTTCGAAGGGGACTTCTTGGGCGAAGCGATAAATGGATTCGATAGTGATATCCACGCCTTCACAGATGGAACCCGTGGCTTTAGCTTGCGTGCTATCGGCACTGAAGACGGATTCGCCGTTGAGGCGCTTCTCGGCGATCAGTGTATGGCCACCACAGATTTTCACTAGGGCTTCGCGGTCGCCTTTTTTTGCGATAACGCAGCAATAAATAAATTCTGCGGTTTCAGTGCGCTCGACTGTGACTTTACCCGCATCGATCAGTGCCTGTGCTTTGGCGACTTGCTCCGGCGTGATCGCTGCCAATACTTCTAAGCCCGCATCTGGATTACCGGCAATGGCGCCTGCAGCAGCGGCAATTGCCAGACCAATTTTGCCTGTACCAGGTACAAACACACCCATAGAGTTTTTATAAAGATTGTCAGACACTTGTACAGCAATTGAATCGGGCTCAACACCCAGTAAGGCGCGAGCGACGGCGGCGGCGTAAGCGGCGGCGATGGGCTCAGTGCAGCCTAATGCGGGCTTAACGACTTGTTTGATGATGTTAATATACTGCAGCCATTGGGGTTTCATCAGCTTACAACCTTTTGTTAATACTTAAATTTTCACGTGTGCTATCGCTTCAACTTCCACTTTAACACCCAGTGGAAGATCCTTCACCGCAAAACAGCTACGCGCAGGGCAGTCGGTTTTAAAATAGGTTTTATACACTTCGTTAAAGGCGGCAAAGTCACTGATCTCAGCAAGATAACAAGTGGTTTTGAGAACCGTTTCTAAGCTACCGCCACCTGCTTCAAGCACGTATTTGAGATTGTCTAGCGACTGAATCGATTGTGCGGTGATCCCACCGTCAACCACGCCGCCTTTCTCTTTACAAACGGGTAGTTGGCCAGAGGTGAAGATGAGATTGCCATAGCTCGTACCGTGTGAATAAGGGCCAATGGCTGCGGGAGCGTTTTCTGCGTGGATAATGGTTTTCATTGTCTCTCCAACGTGCAAATAAAATTGAATGCCGCGGTCGGCTGATGTGCAACATTATTTGTATTTTTTGCATTTATTGCAATTATTTTTTAATAAATTTCACTTGCTAGTGTGATTTGTGCGCTATTTATCCCGTTTTTAGCTAAGTTGTGAGCGTTAACTCTTTGTTCAACAAAAGTTGAGTATAATGGTTGCTGAGTTTGTTTTGTTCAAATATATTTGCACAAAATAATAGCAACAAGGTAAAGGTGAAATAATGGATGCAACAATTACTGCTGCACAGTGGAAAGCAGATACCCGCTTCGATGGTACGGATTGGGGCTGGATAATCATGAGTATCGGTATGGCAATTGGCGCGGGGATCGTGTTCTTGCCTGTTCAGGTCGGTTTAATGGGTCTATGGGTGTTCTTACTGTCAGGCATTATTGGCTATCCAGCCATGTATATGTTTCAGCGGTTATTCATCAATACCTTAGCTGAATCACCTGAGTGTAAGGATTACCCGAGTGTGATTTCGGGTTACTTAGGTAAAAACTGGGGCATGTTGTTGGGCGGTTTGTACTTCATCATGCTGGTTATTTGGGTGTTTGTGTATTCAACGGCCATTACTAACGACAGTGCTTCTTTTTTGCAGAGCTTTGGGGTGACGAAAGACTTGTTGTCACATAATCCCTTCTACGGGTTAGCGCTGATCTGCGGCTTAGTTGCTTTAGCATCCCGCGGCGAAAATCTACTGTTTAAGATCTCCACTTTTATGGTACTGACTAAGCTGGGCGTAGTGGCTGTGTTAGGGCTATTGATGGTGGACAAGTGGGATATCAATAATATTGGCGCTATTCCGGCAACGGGAGATTGGTTAAAAGATGCGGTCGTTATGCTGCCTTTTACGCTGACATCGATTCTGTTTATTCAAAGCTTAAGCCCTATGGTGATTTCATACCGTTCACGGGAAAAATCTTTAGCCGTGGCGCGCTTTAAAGCGATGCGCGCGATGAATATTGCCTTTGGTGTCTTGTTTGTCGTGGTGTTCTTTTATGCCGTATCATTCACGCTCGCTATGGGTCATGAACAAGCGGTGCGTGCTTCGGAAGAAAATATCTCGGCCTTGGCCATGGTCGCCCAAGGTATGCAGGGGCAAACGCTGAAATTACTGAGTCTGACACTGAACATTTTTGCCGTCATGACGGCTTACTTTGGGGTGTATCTTGGTTTTAGAGAAGCTTGCCAAGGGCTAACCATGAATATGCTGCGTCGGTATATGCCTGAAGATCGCATCAACAAAAAGCTTGTCGGTTACGGCATCATGATTTTCACGATTCTACTGTCGTGGGGCGCGATTGTATTGAATGCGCCAGTGCTGAGCTTTACATCGATTTGCAGTCCAATCTTTGGTTTGGTCGGGTGTTTGATCCCTGCTTATTTAGTGTATCAAGTGCCTGCACTGCATAAGTACAAAGGTGCGTCGCTGTACATCATTATCATCACAGGTTTATTGCTGTGTGTATCACCTTTCTTGGCGTTTAGTTAGCAGGGTTAAAATGGGGGGAAGTTAAGCTTTGATGCATAAAAACCGGTATTGAGTTACTCAATACCGGTTTTTTGCGGGGAAAACGACCTTAGACAATCATTTCAAGCAATTATTTCAAGCCATCATGACAAGCCATGATCCCAAACAATCATCATAAGTTGTCCTCAAAGTTTAAATTGTGAGGTGGCGTTTTTCAGTTCATCGGCAAAATCGACTAATCCCTCAGAAACATTGCGAACCTGCGACAGAATTTGCAATGTCTGTTCGAATGAGGCGTTCATATTGACGACGTTATCGACCACTTGAGAAGCAACCGAGGCTTGTTCTTCCGTTGCCGAGGCAATGTGGGTATTCATACTATTGATACTGACAATCTGCTGCTGAATCGATTTCAATGCACTGCCCGTGTTTTGGGCATTGGTTTCATTTTCTGATGATTTAGACATGGCCACATTCATGGTACTAACCGAAGAAATGGCCGCCGTTTTAAGGTTTTGTAACACATGACGAATTTCTGTGGTTGCATCTGCGGTTTTAGAGGCGAGGGCACGGACTTCATCCGCTACCACGGCAAATCCCCGTCCTTGCTCACCCGCGCGGGCAGCTTCGATGGCAGCGTTCAGTGCCAACAGGTTAGTTTGCTCAGCAATCGAGGTAATCACATTTAAGATAGAGGTGACATTTTCAGTGTCTCTGGCAAGTTCATTAATCGAGTTAGAAGCTGCCTGAATCCCCGTATTTAATTCCTGTGAAATATCAATAGTCCGCTGGACGACAGTCATACCTTGCATGGCTTCTTTTTCGGCTATCTGGGCAGCACTGGCGGCTTGGCGCGCATTTTGTGAAATTTCAATGACGGAGTGGCGCATGTCTTCCATTGAGACTTGCACAGCACTGGCATCATGGCTTTGTCTCTGAGTTGCATGCGTCGCATCTTCCATACGTTGTTTGAGTGAGTGCGAGCTTGCAAGCAAGGGATCGGTAACATTCACCACTCTGCGAATTGAATCACCGAGTAACCCAAGGAATCGATTGAAGTTACTCGATACTTGGCCGAGTTCATCACTACCAGACACGTTAAGTTTATGGCTAAGATCACCCTTACCATCGGCGAGCTCACTCAATGACTGGGCAACATTACGGGCAGAAGAGCTAATGGCGCGTGCAATGGCGATAGTGACAATAAACATCACGATCAGCAAAGCGATACCGATGGAGAGGGTGAGCCATAAACTTTGCTCCGATCTGTCGCCCGCTTCTTTTATTGATTGTTTAAATTCGAGTACTTTTTCTTGTTTATAGTTTTGTATTTCATTGAGCACTGCTTCATAGGCTTGGGATTTTTCTTGGCTGATTTGGCCAATATTTGCCATATCAATCGTACCTGCCAGCATGCCTTTAGCCAGCTTAATTGTCATATCGTTATAACGGGTTAATTTTGCCGATAGATTGTTGAGTTGATTGGCTTGTGAGGGATCTACATTGTCTAACTGTTGGAGGTTTTTGCGTAAAGATTCGTACATAGTACCTGCACTGGTTAACAGGTCTTCGTCGGCAAAAGAAACGGATTGAGTATAAAGCTCATCGAGTCGTTGGATAAAAAACACGTTTTGATTGGCGAGTTCAACCCTTTGGTAAACTTGCTGCTCCATATAGTTAAGAGTGGTGCGATTTTTATTTATGGAGATAACACTAATGCTTAAGTTTAAAGCGAAAATGATGACTGCTAAAATAAATATCGCGATAACTTTTTTAAAAATAGAAATGTTATTAAAGAAATTCATCCCTTGCCCCCAAGTTGTGCCGAGCTAAAGCCCGGCACTCCAATCTAAAACTCGGCAATAACTTTTACCGAATCATTGGCCTCACTACTATCAATATAGCCAATAATATTAGGGTTAGATGCAACTAATTTTATCATCTCCGCCCCACTAGTGACCTCCTTGGGTGGCGTTCCTTTGCCCGTAAACACTTTCTGTGACCAATATGACTTAAGTTGGCTGGATGACTTGCCCAATACTTTAGTGTCAAATGTCTCCCTTAAGGGCATAGCGCTGTCAAGATTGACCGGTACTGCTTGGGCTCCTCCGGGGAAGGTCTTTGTTTTTCCTAAAAAAATATTCTCGATTGATTTTTGATCTATTGCATCCGCATTACTGGGATTCACTATGACAACTACGCCAGCAAATAATGGCATTGAGAGTAAACTGAGTAGGATTGAGCAAAGTAATTTTTTCATATCTCTCTCCTAAAATACTAAGTCAATACCAAGACTGATGGATTTAGAATCCCCTGCGACTTTCATGCCTGGGCCGCCATCATCTTTAACGTCATCATATTGAATTTTAAAGGCTGCCGAAGGATGGAAATCCCAACGTATTCCTGCCGAGCTTGTATGGTGCACTTCGCCGCCTTCACCATCATTGAAGTCCGAATAGGAAATGTATGGCATCACTGAGTCGATACGATAACCGAAAGTGAGCAAGTAAGTATCTAGATTACTACCATCGAGATCTAAGCGGTTAAGCTCTGATAGAAAGAGGAAGTTCTCATAATCTACGTTAACTGACAGGCCATAAAACTTGCCTGAACGTTGGGTGCTGCCATTCCATTCCTGCTGAATTCCACCAATATAACGTTCATTAGTGTATTGCATATGTGTAAGGCGAATATCTAACCAATCTTTATTGAATTGGACAACAATACCGCCTATGTCCTTCCACACTTCTCGGGTATTTTCGAGGAAGAAAAAGTCAGATAACAGTTTATTGGGTTCACTATCTTCGCTACCGTAATAGACTTGCCCTGACATTGTCCAGTCGCCAATTAAATAGTTATATAGCGCGCTGACACCTGTGTAGTTAAATATTTGCCATGTGTAGTTATCTGCGGGTGGACGTATCCAAGGATAGGCATATCCAACATCAAAGAAATCACTGTAATAGTAGAGAGGTAGGCGTTTTTTGCCGCCTTGTACTGTCCAATGATCATTGATCTCGTAGGATAAATAAGCCCATTCAAAACTTGCAGAAAAATCATCGGCACCGCGTGAGACGACCTGTGCAGTGGCAGTTAAACCTTCGAGTAAATCCGCTGAAAATTGGATTCCAAATAAGGTATCTGGTTTAAAGCTAATATCTTCATCGTAGGCACCAACGAGTGGATAGTCGGCGAGAAAGGTGGGACCTAAATCAAACTCAGCAACGCCAGAACCTTCGAGAACTTGACCCGCGACAACTGAGGCAAAACCTGAAATGTTCACTTCTGCATAAGCGGAGGAACTGAGCAAGAGTGAGCAAAGACCTAATGAAAACTTATGTTTCATAAAAAAGCCCTTTAAAGTGAGGTATATTCGTTTTTAAGCCTAGAACAGGTGTGAACATACGCAAACTTTTATGGAACATTTTTGTAACACGGTGGTCTAAGTCCCATTTCGGACGATGGGCTTGAAATTTATGTTGTGATTATGGAGTTGAAAGCGCTAGATGTGCCAAATATCTAGACCTGAATTCGGGCAAGTTTAGAGTCCGCAATTTTAGTACACACTTAAATTGCAGATTTAAGCGTATAAATTTTAGCTAGAAAATTCAGTTTCATTTTTTGTGAATAAAATAATAGTTCGGCCAAGAGAATAACTCATTTTATTAAATGAGAACTCTGCACGTTTGCACTATAAATAACTAGGAATTATCTCCCTCATAAATATTAACTTCGACTAATGTTTATATTAATTTGCGGTGAGATTATAGAAGTAATACGAATAATACTTGTTTTAGTCGGCTTAAATTTGTTCAGCTTATATAATCCTCTTAATTTTTCATAGTCTTAGTATTCTAAAATTGCTCTTCTAAGAAAAGTCGATATTTATCCCATTTTCATGAGTATGTGGCGCTGCGGCATATTTTACTGCGTCTTTTTCTCCGATTTACGGCCTTTGTACTGTATGGTGAGCAGCCTAAATTGGGTTTGATTGCTGCATAGGGCCATAGAACCTATAATCTTGCTCTGTGATGTTGAGTTCTCTTCTTTCTAACATGATCCAATAAAAGGAATGTCATAATGCAAAGACGCAATTTTTTAAAAAGTGCGGCTATTTTGTCGACTGCGGGGTTTATCACGCCGGTACTGGCATCTTCCTCTAAATCGAGTGTCGTTGAACCTAGCTCAAGTGATGGACGCCGCCGTTTTATCTTAACCAACACTTACCATCTTGTTGCTCCTGAAGGCTCTGAGGGCGTGGTTAAGTTGTGGATCCCTTTGCCTGAAGACACGCAATTCCAACGGGTTAGTAAGCTGAATTTCACCGGCAGTTTTAAAGATGCCTATATCAGCTCAAACAACAGTTATGGCGCTAAAACGCTGTTTGCGACTTGGCCAGATGCCAAAGACAGCATGACAATGACCGTTGAGTTAGACATTGAAACCTTAGATTGGGAACCGGTTAAAAGCGGCGCTTTGACTCACTATCGCACACCAACACAGATCCACTATCCTGCAGATGTAGAACGTTATTTACTGCCGACTAAACATATGCCGATTAACGGTATTGTGAAGCAAACGGCGGATAAAATCGTCGGTAGCGAAACGGAGCCACTGAAACAAGCGCGACTGATTTACCTTTGGGTTAGCGCTAATATGTTCCGTGACAATAGTGTGATTGGCTGTGGTACAGGTGATGTGGCCAGCATTTTAGAAAGTGGCAAGTTAGGCGGTAAGTGTACCGACATTAACTCGGTATTTGTGGCGTTAATGCGCGCTGTGGGTATCCCTGCCCGTGAAATGTTTGGTATTCGCTTGGGTCAGGCGATCAAGATGGGTCATTATTCTAAAAAGGCCTTTGGGAGCGCCGATGACAAAGGGGCTGCCGATGTCAGTGGCGGTCAACATTGCCGCGCTATGTTCTATTTAGCGGGTTATGGTTGGTTGCCAGCCGATCCTGCCGATGTGACTAAAATGCGCTTAACAGAGAAAAAAGAACACAGCGATCCTGCGGTTCAGGCAGTGAATGATTACCTCTTTGGTAACTGGGAAATGAATTGGGTTGGCTTTAACTATGGCCGCGACTTTGATTTATTCCCTGAAGCCGAGCAGACACCACTGAATAACTTTGGTTATCCCTATGCGGAAGTCGATGGCGATCCTGTGAATTATTATGAGCCAAAAGTGTTTGCCTATGACTACCAGTCAATCGAACAACGCTAAGGGACTCTTAGCGACGATGGCCGCCGCAGTGATTGCTGCGGTTGCATCAAGCCTATGCTGTATTGCCCCGCTTATTTATTTGGTGTTCGGGGTGTCGGCCGCGAGCCTGTCAGGGATTGAGCAACTGAGCTGGCTGCAAGTGCCTATGTTGATACTGTCTACTGGACTTATCCTGATGGGATTTTGGCGGCTCTATTTTGCAAAAAAACCACTGTGTACTGCGATGTTGAGTCGTACTCAGATGGTGTGGCTGTACTGGTTAACTGTGCCTGTCGTGCTGGCATTTCAGTTATATCCTTTTGTATTACCTTGGTTATTAGAGGTGTTCGAATGAAGTTAGTGTTATTTTTCGCCTTGAGCTTGTGTTCAGCGTCGAGCTGGGCGGCAAACGTGCTGGTTACCTTGAATGTTAAGGGCATGACTTGTCCGCTGTGTGTCACTGTCGTGAATAAAGCCCTGCGTAAAACCGATGGGGTGATTAAGGCCAAAGCTTCGTTGAAAACTGAGCAAGCAATAGTGACTGTGCCAGAGGATTTTAATCTCGATAATTTACTCAAGGCCGTTGATGAAACGGGTTATAAGGGCAGTATTAACAAGATAGAGAAACAAGCTTAAGCGTCTTGGCCTAGCATTGCTTTATTAGCTGTAATACACCTCGGGATCGACACTGCGCTGCCTCTGTTCATTTTTCTCTGAAGACTCCTTTATCAGATCCATTTTTTGCGCTTGCAGTAACTCTAGTTGCTTAGCTTTTTCTTCTTCAGACAGGTTTTCATCGTTGGCAATTTTTTCCATTTCAGCCTCTAGCTGCTTCAGTTTTTCCCTATCGATACCTGTACGTTTATCGAGAATCGTCTGCATGGCTTCAGCCAATTTGTCGGTGCTTTTATCTGACTCAGGGTTGCCAGCAATAGCTTGCACATTACCCGTATAGCCTTGTTTGGCGTTAGGTGCGAGATGGCTATAGGTATCGGCTGTCGCTACAGGCGCAGATGAGGAGAGGGTTACAGTATCTTGGCTCGCTGTTGGACCCGATGCCGCCATCAAAGTGGGATCATTGGCTTGGCTACTCTGACTCGATTTGAGTTGCGTGAGTGCCAAATTAGCATAGGGATTGGTATAGCTGTTGGGGTTGATAGTGCTCATGTCCGATTCCTTTTGGTATGGCCCAGTGGTTGCGCTTGAGTCCCTTGGTCACCTTTGGCTTTAATGCTGTACGGTTAAATGGTGCTACTGGGCGTTCAGCTCAATCTAATGATGCTCGGTATTTTATTAAGCAAGTTAGAGGCCAACTCAGGCTTATGTGGGGTTTATGTATGGTTCATTTGTGATTGATTTATCAGAAGTCACGCTTGAACGAGGCTTTTAAAAAATATTTATACAAAAACTTGATCCTTGTACAACTATGGTCCGTAATTGAAGGCATAGTGATACAAGGAGTCGACTTATGTACAAGTTTAACCCGCAGCGAATTCAGATTGGGATCAGTGCTTGCTTATTAGGGGAGAAGGTTCGTTTTGATGGCGGACATAAAAATTCTACCTATTGTAATCAAGAGATTAAGCAATTTTTCGATTATGTGCCTATTTGCCCTGAAATGGCGATTGGCCTAGGTGCGCCCCGTAAAAGTATCCGTCTAGTCCGTGATGGTGAAACCATCTTAGTGCAGAGCGGTGACGGTAGCTTAGATGTGACCGATAAGCTCAATGAATACAGCGAAAACAAGGTTGAAGAGCTCGATTTCCTCGGCGGATACTTGCTTTGCGCTAAGTCGCCAACCTGCGGCATGGAGCGGGTGACAGAGTACAAAATTGGCACGAACAATGGCTCTAAGTCGGGGATTGGTGTGTTCGCCCGCAAGTTAATGGAGCGTTATCCACTATTGCCTGTGGAAGAAGAAGGCCGCTTGCATGACATGGTGCTGCGTGAGAACTTTTTTACCCGCGTTTATGCCTATCACGATTGGCATCTGATGAAGCATGAAGGGCTGACTAAGCATAAGTTAGTGAAGTTTCATTCCCGCTATAAATATCTGTTAATGGCGCACAGCCCTACATGGTATCGCGAGCTTGGGCCGATAGTGGCCAATATTGAGGATCTTGAACAAAGCGCAACCCGCTACTTTGAAGGCTTTATGACGGCGCTGAAAATCAATGCGACCCGTAAAAATCATACCAGTACGCTGCAGCATATTCAGGGTTACTTTAAAAAGCATTTGAGCAAAGAGCAAAAGACAGAACTGTCTGAAGCGATTATGAAATATCGCGAAGGTTTATTGCCTCTGTTAGTGCCTATCACGCTCATAAATCATTATCTGCGGGAATTCCCAACGCCTTACATTGAAGAGCAAGTGTATTTGAATCCCCATCCTGAGGCGTTAAAGCTGCGCTATGCCTATTAGCATTGGCTTTGTTGTACTGAGTAGTTTTTAGCTTTGAATTTAGTGAGTTATTACTGATATATGAAACAAGATACCCAGTCCATAACCAACGATGAGCCCAATGATGGCGTGTTACTCCCCATTGGTGAAGTGTCGGCCTTAACGGGCGTGAATGCCGTGACCTTAAGGGCATGGCAGCGCCGTTTTGGTTTAGTGATCCCTGCGCGCACGCCCAAGGGACACAGATTATATACGAGTGAAAATATTCAAGAAATCCATGAGATTAATACATGGTTAGCTAAAGGTGTTGCGATCAGCAAGGTTAAACCTTTGCTGATGAGTGCCGCCAAATCCTTGTCTATTGAAATGGTAGAAACTCAAGTTGTCGATCTGTGGGGTGAGCAAATTACTGCGCTGAATGCAGCATTGTTCGACTTCAATCAGCATAAATTGCAGCAGATATTAGACGATGCATTTGGCTTATATCCGTTTCAATTAGTGAAAGAAAAGTTACTGCAACCTTGGCTTAATCAACTCGATGACTTAGTGGATGAGCGGCTCGATGCCGAATTGATTGTCGCTTGGTTAAAAAGCGAATTACTCAGCCGAGTGGGTGGGCGTTATGCCTTTACCGGACAGGCCATTGCGGCGCGAATGGCTGTGGTGCAGTTATCCCGCGGCGCTGCCACGCCGCCTAGCTCTACTCGCACTAAAAGCTTGTTTTCTTTGTTGCTATTGCTTGAGTTAGCGTCGCTTCGAGTATCGGTAATCGACCTTGGGGAGCAGGCCATAGGCAGTTTACCGCTGCTGCAGGGCAGGCTTAACGTCGATGCACTTTTGCTGATCCCTGATCCAAATCATTCGGGGTCTGAGCAGACTGAAATGCTCACTGTATTGGCACAAATGAGTTTCCCCTGCCGATTTGTTGGCCCCTTTGTACCGACCTTGACTTCCTTATCGGCCTTCTGGGCGCCTTCGATGACTGACTTTATTGGACAAATGCCGTCTCGCTCAGTGGGGAAGGTCAACAGAAGTCACAAAGGCAAAGGGAAAAGCGAGCAGGGCAATAGTGGAGAAAACAATGACATCAGTTAACGATTCAATGCCAATAGATTCAATGTCAATAAAAGTGCAGGGCAATAATGCACTGATGTGGTTTCGCCAAGATTTACGCCTTGCCGATAATCAGGCGCTAAGTGCAGCCTGTGATTGGGCGCGGGAGAATGGCGTGGTACTTAAGGCCATTTATATCGCTACGCCAACTCAGTGGCAACGCCATGATGTGGCGCCCATTCAGTTAGATTTTATCGAACGTCACATCAATTTGCTTTCCCAAGGGCTGGCGAGTTTGGGGATTACATTCGAATTAATTCAGTTAGATACCTTTGCCGATGTGCCAGCGTTTATCAGTGATTACTGCCAGCAGCAGGGTATTAGCCGCGTGTTTGCCGGCAGTGAGCCTGAGATTAACGAGCAACAGCGCGACCAAGCCTGTATTCAGGCGGGCATTCCTCTGGTGCTAACCGAAGAGCATTGTTTGCTTAAGCCGGGCACAGTGCTGAACTTGTCCGGCGACATGTATAAGGTGTTCACCCCTTTTAGCCGTAAGTGGCGAGAAATTGCCGCCCGCCATGCCATTTTGCCGCTTCCAGTTCCGGCGCCGCTTGGACCTGTGTTGACCGAGCCAAAGCCGCATTTGTTTAACAATGTCACTAAAGTATCGAGTGAACTTTGGGCTGCGGGAGAAGGGCAGGCAAAGCGCATACTTTCAGCATTTATTCAGCAGAAAGTACAGGATTATAAGCAAGATAGGGATTTCCCTGCCATCGATGGTACCAGTTCAATTTCACCCTATTTAGCCATTGGCGTCGTTAGCCCAAGACAATGCGTTGCCGCGCTGCTGCATGACTTCCCTGAGGTGATTGTCGACGATACTAGTCCAGCCCGTACTTGGTTAAATGAGTTGATCTGGCGTGAGTTTTATCGTCATTTGCTGGTGGCATTTCCTGACTTATCTAAGAATCATAATTTCAATCGACAAGCCGACCATGTGCAGTGGCGAAACAATCAGCAGGAGTTTGCCGCTTGGTGTGAAGGTCGTACTGGCTATCCGATTGTCGATGCGGCAATGCGTCAGCTCAATCAAACGGGTTGGATGCACAACCGTCTGCGTATGGTGGTCGCGAGTTTCCTGACGAAACATCTACTGATTGATTGGCGTTGGGGCGAGCGTTATTTCCGTCAAAAGCTCATCGATGGTGACTTGGCCGCGAATAATGGCGGATGGCAGTGGTCCGCAGGATGTGGCTGCGATGCCCAGCCTTATTTCCGCATTTTTAATCCTATGAGCCAGAGTGAAAAGTTTGATCCAGATGGCAGCTTTATCCGTAAGTACTTACCAGAGCTCGCATCTTGGGGAATTAAGCAATTACATCAACCCAGTACAGCGCAGACACCGTCCTTGTTTGACCAGCCGTTATTTAACACTAAAACGGCTTATCCGAGTGCGATTGTCGAGCATAGTGCAGCAAGAGCAAGGGCATTAACCGTATTAGGCGTATTGAAAAAGGCCGCGGCCCAATAAATAGGATCAGGAGCAATAACCAGATGACAAACCAAGCGACGACTGAGACTAATACGCTTGTTGATGATTTTATTCAGCTTTATCAAGCCTTGAATAAAGATAACTTGCACCTGTTGAGCCAAGTTTACGACGACAGTATTAGCTTTACCGATCCTATGCATCAGATCAAAGGGCTAGAGTCGTTAACTCAGTACTTCGCGAAGTTATATAAGAATGTTAAGCATATTCAGTTTGAGATCAAAGAAGTACAGCAGGATGCGAATCAAGCCGCGCTGTTTTGGCAGATGGAATATAGCCACCCTAAGTTGAATAAAGGCGGACTTATCCGTGTTGATGGCATGAGCCAACTTAAATTCAACGACAAGATTTATTTTCACAGGGATTACTTCGACTTAGGGCAAATGTTGTACGAGCATTTGCCTTGCATGGGCGGGCTTATCCGCTTGCTTAAAGACAGGGCGGCTAAGTAATGGACGTTGTTAAGCCATTGAAGATTAATACCGTGCTTATTACAGGTGCAAGCTCAGGCATTGGGCTGCAACTGGCGCAGGATTATTTAGCCTTAGGTTGGCACGTCATTGCCTGTGGCCGCTCCCAAGAAAGATTAGATGCGTTAGCCTTGAATGAACTCGTAGGTGTCACGTTGTTAATTTTTGATATATCCCAGCGCGACCAAGTTCAACAAGCTGGCCACGATTTAGCCGAGCTGTTGGCGAAAACCGATTGTCAGCTCGATTTGGTGGTTTTAAACGCGGGCAGTTGTGAGTACATAGACGATGCTAAGGCCTTCGATGATGCGTTATTCGAGCGCGTCGTCCATACCAATTTAATTGCGATGGGATATTGTCTCAGCGCATTTTTACCTTTAATGCCAAGGGGGTCACGTATTGGCTTAATGAGTTCCAGCGCTATTTATTTACCTTTCCCTCGCGCTGAAGCCTACGGCGCCTCTAAAGCTGGCGTGCAGTATCTCGCCTCGAGTCTCTCGCTTGATCTTGCTAAGAATGACATAGGTGTGAGCTTGATTTGCCCTGGTTTTGTGGCGACGCCACTGACCGCAAAAAATGATTTTTCCATGCCAATGCAAGTGAGTGTGCAAACCGCTTCTAAGGCAATCCGCAATGGGCTTAAAGGTGGCA
The DNA here is from genome assembly GCF_031932065.1 of Shewanella scandinavica. Lineage (NCBI taxonomy): Bacteria > Pseudomonadati > Pseudomonadota > Gammaproteobacteria > Alteromonadales > Shewanellaceae > Shewanella > Shewanella scandinavica. The sequence goes on along the minus strand of NZ_JAUOES010000009.1, from coordinate 8,001 downwards.
AGCGCGAGATCCATTTTCCGCGACGCTTTACTTATCTATTGAAGTTGATGTCGTTTTTACCTGCCTTTGTGTGGCAAAAAATGATTGCAAACGATACTCAAGCCAAGCCGCTTAAGGACAAGAGTTTATGAAAAATATCGCCATCGTCGGCACCGGCATTTCTGGATTAACCTGCGGCCATCTATTAAGCGAGTCGCACAAGGTCACAGTGTTTGAAGCCAATGACTATATCGGCGGCCACACGGCGACAGTCGATGTGGAGCACCAAGGCCAAACCTACGCCATAGACACAGGTTTTATCGTGTTTAATGACAGAACCTATCCACGATTTGAGCGTTTATTGGCTCGCCTTAACGTGACCATATTACCGACTGAGATGAGTTTCAGCGTCCATAATGCGCTGACAGGGCTTGAATATAACGGCCACAATTTAGGGAGTTTGTTTGCCCAAAAGCGTAACCTGCTGAATCCGCGCTTTTGGGCCTTTTTAAAAGAAATTCTACGCTTCAATAAAGGCTGTAAGGCACTCTATCAACAGGATATTTACCCTGAAGGTAACTTAGGTGATTATTTAGACAGTGAAAACTTTTCGCGCTTTTTTGCCGAGCACTATATTTTGCCCATGGGCGCGGCAATTTGGTCTTCGAGCATAGAAGATATGCGTGCGTTTTCGTTGAAGTTTTTTATTCGATTCTTCCAGCACCATGGTTTATTAAATGTCAGTGATAGGCCCCAGTGGTATGTGCTAAAGGGCGGCTCGCGTAGCTATATTCCTGATCTTATTGCGCCCTTTAAAGACAATATTCGCCTTAACTCCCCCGTGACAGGTATTGAACGTCATGGCAATGGGGTGAAGCTAGAGGTTAACGGTGAATGGTTGGAGTTTGATGAGGTGATTTTAGCCTGTCATAGCGACCAAGCACTGCGGATGTTAAACGATCCCACGCCAACAGAACGCGCCATTTTAGGCGATCTCAGCTACCAGAATAACGATGTGGTGCTGCACATGGATACGCGTATCCTGCCTAAGCGAAAAGCGGCCTGGGCGAGTTGGAACTATCGGTTAGATGGCAATCTAAAACGCCCAGCGTCAGTAACTTACAACATGAACATACTGCAACAGTTACCAGCCAATGCGCCGACGTTTTGTGTCACTTTGAATCAGTCAGAGTTGATTGATGAGGCGAAAGTGATACGCCGCTTCAATTATGCCCACCCAGTGTTTAACGAAGCCAGCCTTAAGGCGCAGGGCCGCCGTGAGGAAATATCGGGTCAAAATCATACCCATTTTGCTGGAGCCTATTGGCACAATGGTTTCCATGAAGATGGCGTTCGCAGTGCACTGGATGTGTGCGCCCATTTTGGTGTCAGCCTATGACCGATCTAAATATGACAGAGCTAAATAGCGGCATTTATTATGGCACTGTATCCCACAGCCGTTTTACGCCGATTAAACATAGCTTTAGTTATGCAATGGCGCTGCTGGCGATTGACTTAGATGAAGTCGATAAGATCAGTGCCATGGGGCGAGTTTTTGCCAGTCAGCGCCGCGCTTTACTGAGATTTAATCCGAAAGACTATTTAACGTCTTTTACGACCAAATCCAATAACAGCGGTGAAGTGGCAGTTGCCGATCCGAGCACCGCGGCACTTAAGAGTCGAGTGCTGGCGCAAGTGGCCGAGTTAGGTGCAGATAAGCTGTGCGACCGAGTTTTGTTTGTGGGTCAGATCCGTCATTTTGGCGTGTATTTCAGCCCAGTAAATTTCTACTTTTGTTATCAAGATAAAACGCCTTTATACATGTTGGCCGAGGTGAGTAACACGCCTTGGGATCAACGCCATTGCTATTTAGTGGATGTAGCCGCGCCCAAACCTTCTGACAAAGTGTTTCACGTTTCCCCTTTTATGACCCTCGATATGCGTTATCTCTGGCATGTGGCTGCGCCGAGTGAAGACTTAAATATTGGTATTGAAAACAAGTCGATGCAAGAAAATGGTAAAAAACTGTTTAATGCCAATCTAATGATGAAACGCCAACCAATCACGGCGGCCAATTTACGGACGCTTTTATTTCGCTTTCCTTTTATGACTCTCAAGATCTTCTTCGGGATTTATTGGCAAGCGCTGAAACTCTTTTTCAAACGTGTGCCCTTTGTGCCGCATCCAGCTCAGATGGAGAAATAACATGGAAAATACTGCTTCGCAAACCTCAGTCGCCACAGGGAAACTGCCCGACAGTATTGCGCGTAAAGTCTTGCTCAAGGCGCTGGAAAGTCTGCCCCACGGTTGCTTGACCTTAGTTGAGGGCGATAAGAGTTATCGTTTTGGTGAGAGTCATACCGATTTACATGCCACGCTGGTGGTTAAACATCCCAGTTTTTATCGCCAAATAATGCTTTCAGGCTCTATTGGTGCGGGAGAAGGTTATATTCAAGGCCATTGGACGAGCCCAGATCTCACCAAAGTCGTGCAACTGTTTGCCCGCAATTTAGCCTTGCTTGATAGGATTGAAGCTAAGTTTTCTTGGTTAACCGGCACGATAAACCGCGTGAAGCATGTGTTGAATCGTAACTCGCAGGAGGGCTCGAAGCGCAACATTCTGGCCCACTACGATTTGGGTAATGCCATGTACGAGCAATTCCTCGACCGTGAAATGTTGTACTCGAGTGCGCTTTATCCCCATGAGGAAGCCAGTTTGCAGGAAGCCCAGCTGTTTAAGCTGATGACTATCTGCGAACGACTCGATTTACAGCCCGGTCAAACCTTGCTTGAGATTGGTACTGGCTGGGGCGCGCTGGCTATCTATGCGGCCAAGCACTATGGCGTACACGTTACAACAACGACGATTTCAGATGCGCAATACGCCTATGCCAAAGCGCGCGTTGAAAGCGAAGGGCTGAGCGATAAAGTGACACTGCTGACCGAGGATTATCGCAATCTGACGGGGGAATACGACAGGGTTGTTTCTATTGAAATGATTGAAGCGGTAGGGCATGAATATTTACCGGGTTTCTTTAAAAAGCTGGAATCACTGTTAAAGCCCCATGGGCGCATGCTGCTTCAGGCGATAACGATTGCCGATCAACGTTACGACAGTTATCGCAAAAGTGTGGATTTTATTCAGCGCTATATTTTCCCCGGTGGCTGTTTACCTTCTGTTAGTCAAATGGTCGGACACATTGCCAAACAGACGGATATGGTGGTCTGGTCGCTCAATGATATGGGGCTCGATTACGCTAAAACGCTGAGGCATTGGCATGAGAATTTTGATCATGCTGTGGGTGAAATCCAAACCTTAGGTTATGGCGAAGACTTTATCCGCATGTGGAAATTCTACCTAAGTTATTGTGAAGGTGGATTTTTAGAACGCACCACAAGCACAGTGCATTTAGTTGCCGTACGTCCGGACTATCGCGTTCTAGGCAATAGTCAGCTTAGCCAAGCTGTTCCTGCGGCAATCCGGCTAGATTAGCCGTTGAGAGTAGTTCGTTTAGGTGCATCCGTTTAAATGAAATTGTCGCTGTAGTTGTAGCAAGATAAAAGTGAGGCAAAGATGAAGTCAATGTTAGCTAACTCTCGGCATCTGCCTAAACATCAGGGTTTTATACTCTATAACGCCCTGAGTTTTCAGGCTGTGTGGTGGTCTAGTGTGCTTTGGCTTAACTTGTCACTGCTGCTAACTATACCTTTATTATTGCTTCACTTTATCCTGTTGTCCTCGTCGGGTAAGGGCCAGTATCGTCAAGTGGATTTGCGATTAATGCTCAAGGTTGCCGCCCTAGGGATTGGCATTGACGCTGTGCTGTCGGTTTTAGGACTGTTCGAGTTTGCTGCCTTCCCTTGGTGGCTTGGCTGTTTATGGCTGCACTTTGGCTTGAGTTTAAATCATAGCTTAGCGTTTATGCGACCCTTACCGCTGATATTGCAGGCGTTACTCGGAGGAATATTTGGCACGTTAAGCTATGTCGCGGGCGCGCAGTTTAATGCGGTGACTTTGTCCTACGGCAATGTCATTTCTGCTGTGGTGTTATTTTTTGTTTGGATAGTCTTGCTGCCATTTTTAATCCAACTTGCTAATCCCTATGGATTTAATCGAAGCACTAAGGCTCGCTCTTTTACTGTGTTTGGACGTTAATTATTGAAATCTAGGAATTGAGTCCGGTTAAGTCATTTTTTAGTCAATACGTGTTGTAAGACATCATGCAGTCAAAGGGGATCCTATGTCGTCAGTTCGTAATCGCAGCTCAAATCTTGGTTTTTCATTTTTGAATTCAAGCTGCTTAAGTTTATTGGCGCTCAGTTTATTGACCGCACCTCTAAAAGCATTAGAGGCGAAAACGCCAGATTTTGAAAACATTACTATCGAGCTGAATGATGCCGCCGATGTGACGCAGACTTTTCAGGAAGTAGGGCGCGGAGAAATGGATTGGCTGTGGTTTAGTTTGTATAAGGCGAGACTGATGACGGTAAATGGCCGTTATCAACAGGGGCAATATCCTCTGCTGCTAGATATTGAATATTATCGAGATATAGAGTCTGAAGATCTGTTAGAAGCGACCAAGGATCAATGGCAGCATCTAGCGTTTGCCGAAAATGATATCCAGCGTTGGTTGAGTTTATTAACCGCCACTTGGCCTGATGTGAAGCAGGGCGACCATTTAAGTTTTAAGGTTATGGATGGGCAAACAAGCCAGTTTTTCTTTAATCATCAACCACTCGACATTATCCACGATGCTAATTTTGCCGAGGCATTTTTAGCGATTTGGTTATCGAAAGACACTAGCCGTCCGAGTTTGCGGGCGCAATTACTCGGAGAAAAACCATGCGATTGTTAATACGACTTATCGGTCAAAAGTTATTGCTAGGCCTAATAATGATAGGTCTGCTATCGAGTTGCTCATCGGTGGAAGTGACGGATTATAAAGATACTCATCCTACACTGGTGTTGGAATCATTCTTTAATGGGCCATTAAAAGCGTCTGGAATAGTGCATGATTTTAGTGGCAAAGTGATCCGTAAATTCAATGTCACTATGGAAGCCAGTTGGCAGGGAAACGAGGGCGTCATCAATGAATGGTTTGTTTATGATGATGGCGAAACTCAAACTCGTGTGTGGCGCATTAAAGCGCTAGGGGAAGGGCGATACTCGGGAACTGCAGGTGACATTATCGGCACCGCCGATGGTCAATCCAGTGGTAGTGCGCTACGTTGGAAATACGATATGTTATTACCCGTGGATGGCGATGAATACCAAGTTCATTTCGACGATTGGATGTTCTTAGTGAATGACAATACCATTATAAATCAGAGCGATATTATTAAATTTGGCATCACAGTCGCCCAGGTGACTTTAGTAATCCAAAAATAACATGAGCCAATTTTTGCTTTGCTTTGCTTAGCTTAATTACATTTATCTCAGCCTGTCTTGGATTCACTAGGTCTATTAAGGCTTACATGTTCATTAAGGCCTAAATTTTGATTGAGACTTAACTTGAGTTAAACAGTATAGCTTGGCTAATAATTACCTTTTGTCTGCACTAAAGTATTCAGCTCAAACCAAAGTGGCAGCTAGGCATTTTTTGCTAGCGGCATAAAGTGATAAATACAAGAGTCATGTTGGTGTAACTCATTGTTTATTATTTAATTATTCCGAGTTTAAGTTGGTATAGATAAATGATTAAAAAATACTTAGTTCTATGGGGTGCCTTGTTGAGTTTATCGTTAACTGCTTGTTCATCCTTTGATGTTATGTTTGAGGAACAAGCTGAGACAAAAGCCGATCCCTATCATCCAGCCAGCGATCCTATGGTGCAAGATAATGAACGCCGTATTCGAGATGCGAGGGAAGATGGTCGTTTAGGATCCGATTTTTTAAAACCTAGGTACCCAGTTAAGTTTCAATAAGCAAAGTGAGTTAGGGACTCGCTGCAACCTCAATACTTAACCTTCAATAAGCATTGAGGTTTAAGTATTGAGGTTGCTAGGGGAAAGGCGAAGAACTAGCCTGCTTGACGACTGTTATCTATCGATTTTTTGTCATAATATTCAAACGGAAACAGATTACGGATCCTTTGCTTCACATTGTCACTCACGTTGGCAGAAATATGTAAGCGTACATCTCCAGATTTTTCAGCCCTAACAGTACACGTCAGTTTTTCTACTTTAGCAATGTGGCGGCATTCCCGCTCGAATCGTTCGGGGATTTTGCCTTTATGTTGAGTCATGCGGCCATCTTTAAAATGCATTTCAAAAATAGTCAGACCTTTCTTGCCACCAAATATCAGTTTGTAAACGAGAAATATACCAATAGCGACAAAAATGAGTTTGAAAATATCGGCTGTCATAACGCCTCCTATCTTATGTTTATAGGTCAAAGATACTCCTGAGTGACTTGTTTTAACAGTGCGCTAACACGCAATTTTGAATTGGCAATAAAATCATTCCCGCCTAGACTTAACTGGCTAAGGAAAAGTAACCCCTCAGTTAAGGAAAACGCCATGTACTTATCAAATGCAGATCGTTGGTCATTATTGTGTAAGAAGCAAATCGATGTTATCGAAAAACTTTCTGCGCAATTCCCCGAGAGAAAAGCACATCTTAGTGAGCTCACTCAAGGGTGGCGCCATGTTCAACATCAAGTTCAAGCCGGTGATAGGCCTATGCCACTCGAGCTAATTAAATAAGCGCGAGCTGCTTGATCTGATAGTTTGTATAAGAGCCCAAAGTCACTCAATGAGTGGCTTTTTTATGATGTGAGTATTGATGCTCTGTTTACGCAATTTATCGAGTCCTTGAGTAAGGCGGGGTTCGATAGTGAGTTTTTTTAGGGCAAGCAACACAAACTGCTGGTGTTGATGTAAGTCAGTTGCACTTTGCTTTGAACTAATTCAAATTTCAGATACAAAAAAGCCACTCATTGAGTGGCTTCGTTGTTTATATGGTGCCGGCACCAAGAGTCGAACTCGGGGCCTACTGGAATTATCGAGAGTAAGTCAGTTGCACTTTGCTTTAAACTAACTCAAATTTTAGATACAAAAAAACCACTCATTGAGTGGCTTCGTTGTTTATATGGTGCCGGCACCAAGAGTCGAACTCGGGACCTACTGATTACAAGTCAGTTGCTCTACCAACTGAGCTATGCCGGCTAAATAGTGGTGCCCGAACCCGGAATCGAACCAGGGACACGAGGATTTTCAATCCTCTGCTCTACCGACTGAGCTATTCGGGCAACTAACTAAGCGTTAGTTAACTACTCCAAACTAAGTCGTAAAGACCTTGTTCGTTCGAAGTGCGCGTATAATATAGTGCTCGCTTTGGCTGTGCAAGCCCTTTTTAAATGACTGATTAACTATTAAACAAAAATCGAACATTTATTTGATTCTTCCACTTTACTCATATTGAGTCGCTGAAAGTTTCAGCATTTTAGTGATGATAGCCTTGCCTTTAGACTGATAAGGTTAACTTCAGTGCTCGTTTAATCTATGTTTTAAGAAAGAAAATTAACACTTAAGGCATGCAATGTATGCGAAGGGGAGGGGAATATCGTCTGATGGCGAAGTTTAGTGAGTGTTAGGTACTTTTATCGACAGCAGATTTTGGTAGCTATGTTTGTCTGCAATTATGCCTGTTAAACAGGCATGAGTTGAACGGCCAAAAGTCGAGTTCAAAACCTACCGGTATTATCGAGAGTAAGTCAGTTGCGCTTTGTACTGAACACTTCAAATTTAAGATACAAAAAACTGTCTCGTCCTAAGATAGGTTGACAGTTTTTAGGCCAGCTCCAGTAGCTGGCCTTTTCTATTGTGCACCTGATTAGGGGTTGCCATATTCAAACTCAGATGCGGTCTCATATCGTTGTATATTGCTATCGATTCTCTAACAAGTATCTTCAGCTCCGCAAATGTCCTACATCGGTGCAGTAAAAACTCCTGCTTCAGTATGCCATTCACTCTTTCTGCTAATGCATTTTGGTAGCAATCATAACCATCCGTCATTGACGGC